>JALEUF010000106.1 GCA_022781015.1 Caryophanales bacterium | reverse complement strand
CCCTTCAGTCATTGATTATCTATTGATGCCGTTTACTTTGGCTTTGGTAATGTTTGTTCTTATCCACGTTACGGCGATTAGATATCAAAAATGGAGTTATTTCCATCGTTATATCGAGCCACTTAAGATTTGGCTGCCAATCAATTTGGTAACAATGTGGACCCCAATCATCTCTACTTCGTTACGTATGTTCGGCAATTGCCTTTCCGGGTCAGTTGTCTTGGGCATATTAAGCTGGGCTTTAAGAAAGGCCTCTTTAGCTATATTTGGCTTTATGGGTAGCTGGGGACAAGTATTCCTTGCTCCTATTCCATTAGCCATCTTAAATCTTTATTTCAGTCTCTTCTCTGGCTTTATCCAGACTCTCGTATTCGCTTCCTTAAATGCCGTATGGATTTCGCAAGAAATGCCTGATGAGGAAGCAATGGGTGTCTTATCCCAAGCTAGTAGAGGAGAAAATTAACCCATAGGAGGTAATTTATGGGACTATTACAATCTATTTTGCCAGTATTAGCAGATGCTAGCCAAGCTGGGCTAATTGCAATCGGGGCCGGACTTGCCGTTTGCTTTGGTACATTCTCCGCTATCGGTGAATCCTTGATTTGCTGCCATGCAATAGACGGCATGGTCAGGAATCCAGAAATGTCAAAGCAATTACGTTCTACCATGATCCTTGCTGTCGCTCTTGATGAATCTACTGGTATCTATGCCCTTATTGTTGCCATATTGATTATATTCGTATTATAAAATGACTAATTTAGTTTTGCTTTATATTGCTAGGGCGCTAGAAGATTCTTCTACTGTCCCTTCTTCTCCTTTTGATAGGGATTCTTTTACTGCAAAGCTTTTTCCTAACGGCATCTATGATTTTGTAATCCAGGTTGCTGCCTTTATTATCCTCATATTGCTTATGTTCTTCTTTGCCTATAAGCCAATAAGGGCCTATATGAAGAAAAGACATGATTATATCGATAATGAATTAAGGGAAGCAGAAGCTAAAAAGAAAGAAGCAATCAATGCTAGCAATCGCAAAGAGGAACTAATCCAGGAAGGCAAAGACGAGGCTAAACGCATTGTATCTTTAGCTAAAGCCGATGCAGAGAATTATAAAGCCAAGGCAATAGAAGACGCCAATAATGAAATTGCAAGAAAACGCAAAGAAGCTGACGAAGATATTGCCCTTGCCAAAGAAAAATCTATTGTAGAAGCAAACAAGGAAATCGTTAATTTGACCCTTCAAGCCTCTTCTAAGCTACTAGAAAGAAGTGTTAACGAAGATGATGACAAGAAATTTGTCGATGATTTCGTTAAGAAAATGAAAGGCGAGAACAAATGAAAGACGCGACTAGGGTAGGGTTTGCCTCCGCTTTGTATTCTCTAACTAAGAAAGAGGATCTAAAAAGCGTAGATAATGCCTTGGATGAAGTTTTGCTTTTATTAGAAAAAGTGCCTGAATTAAAGAAGTTTTTGCTTAGTTACGATGTTTCTTATGAAAATAAGAAGGAAGTAATCACGAATACTTTTTCATCCTGGAACATCCCTAATCTAGTTCCTTTCCTTTGCCTAATTGCTAAATACCATGGATATGATGACTATTCTAAGATAGTTGAATTATTCCATTCTTATTCAGATACTGCCTTAGGCATTACTAGGGGAATTGTATTCTCTAGATTCCCATTAGATAAAGTCGACTTAGAGAAAATAGAATCTTCTTTTGAAGATAAATACAAGAAAGTAAAGCTCAAGAATATCATCGATTATTCTCTTATCGGAGGGATTAAGGTTACTCTAGATGGGAAAGTCTATGACTATTCGCTTAAAAATAGGCTTGATAGCCTTGGAGCGACATTATTAAGTGGAGGTAATTCCGATGAAAATTGATTCCAATGCGATTGCAGCATTACTTAAAAGCCAGATAGAGCACTTTTCTTCTAGTATCGATGAAAATGAAACTGGTACAGTAATTTCAGTTGGCGATGGAATTGCCACGATTTATGGACTTAATAATGTCATGCTAGGTGAACTACTTTTGTTCCCAAATGATGTCTATGGCATGGCGATGAACCTTGATGAAGAAAATGTCGGGGCCGTTTTATTTGGCTCAGATATCAATATTGAAGAAGGGGATAATGTTAGACGTACTGGCAAAGTTGTCGAAGTCGGCGTCGGGGATGAAGTATTAGGAAGAGTCATTTCATCTTTAGGCCTCCCTCTAGATGAAAAAGGACCAATTAATTACAAGAAGACTAGGCCGATTGAAAGAATTGCCCCTGGAGTCATGAAGCGTCAATCTGTTTCTACTCCATTAGTAACTGGAATCAAGGCCATAGATGCGATGATTCCAATAGGCAGGGGACAAAGAGAACTTATAATCGGCGATAGGCAGACTGGCAAGACTGCGATTGCTCTAGATACCATCATTTCCCAAAAAGGAAAAGGAGTAAAGTGCGTCTATTGTGCGATTGGGCAAAAGAATTCTTCAGTTGCCTCGATTGCTTCTAAACTAACTGAATTAGGTTGCAAAGATTATGTAACTATAGTTTCTTCAAGTGCTTCCGAAAGCGCTCCTTTACAATATATCGCCCCATTCTCTGCCATGGCTATTGCAGAAGAATGGATGGAAAAAGGAGAAGATGTCCTAGTTATATTTGATGACTTATCTAAACATGCCGTCGCCTATAGAACCTTATCCTTATTATTAAAGAGATCCCCAGGAAGAGAAGCCTATCCTGGCGATATCTTCTATTTGCATTCTAGGTTATTAGAGAGGGCGTGCCGCCTATCTAAAGAATATGGAGGGGGCTCAATAACTGCCCTTCCTATTGTAGAGACTCAGGCTGGCGATATCTCGGCTTATATTCCTACAAATATCATTTCCATTACCGATGGACAGATATTCCTTGTGACTGATTATTTCAATGCTGGTCAAAGACCTGCTATCGATTCAGGGTTCTCTGTATCTAGAGTTGGTTCAAGTGCCCA
>JALEUF010000088.1 GCA_022781015.1 Caryophanales bacterium | reverse complement strand
AGTTATATCTTCTAGACCTGCAATCATTCTTAATGTAGTAGATTTACCACATCCGGAAGGACCGACAAAGACGATGAATTCATGCTTTTTGATATCGAGATTGAAATCAAAGACGGCCTGGACATTGTTATCATATACTTTATCTATATGACGTAATGAGACATAAGCCCCTTCATGATCGCCTTCTTCGACTAAAGATGGTTCTTCCTTTTGAAGAACTTCTTCTAATTTTTTCTTTTTTGACATATTTATATCCTTTGCTTGTCAATTAGTTTATTAATAAAAATATAACATATCTAGTGCATCGTGCACAAATCAACTTTTGCTAATAAAAAATGCCGATAAAATGGCACTTCAATTATTAAATGAACATCATTTTGAGCAATAATCAAGAATATTTTTGTTTTGATAAGGCAAAATATAGTTCCAGAAAAGTCGCGTTATGGTAATCGCGGATATCTAGATTCGTCAATTCAATAAATTGGTTTAGCCTATAAGAAAATGTATTTCGGTGGATAAACAATATCTTGCTTGCCTTGATTGCATTACATCCAGAGACTAGATAAGCCTTGGCAGTTAACATCAATTCATGGGGAATGGAGCTAAATAAAGACAGCATCGGTCCATAGAAAGAGAAATTTCCATACATCGTCATCTTTAGGATAAGCTCGCTTAGATATGTCGATTCATTTGGGAATAAAGATAGACAAGTAGGTAATAAAGATTCTTCAAAAGGCCCAATTTCATGGGATAAAAGGATGCTAAAAAGTACATCCAAATCGTCATGAAGAAGCATCGGGAGGCTATCTAGAGGCAAATCATCTTCTTCTTCAAAAGAAAAATAGCCGATATTAGGGGAAAGGAAGACAATGGTATTTTTATCTACCCCAATTCCGGTCAAGGCGTTAACAAAATATGGATGGGAGAAATTGGAGGAAGAAATAAAATAGGCGATACGAAGCATCTTTATACCTTCAACAAGAAAGTCTCGAATGGACGTAATTTAAAGACATGGTCTTTTAAGATGACGTCTTCATAATTATGTAGCAAGACATCCTTTATCCTCCAATAGAAAGAGAAATAGACATCATGATCACGGAAATTAGAGATTACGATAAGCTTTTCATCGCCTAGTTCATGCTTATAGGCGAATACATCTGGATGATTTCTATCTAGCAAATCGAATTTGCCATTAGTAATGATGTTATTTATTTCATCGCTTTTCCTTTTGCCTATCGCATATTGATAAAAATTCAATATGGAATATGGGTCACACATCTCTTCATAGACATTGACCCCCTGCTTATAGTTTTCGTTAACCTTAACTCTGCTTGCTTTAGAAGAAAAACCGGCATTAAAGGAATCGTCCCATTGCATCGGGGTCCTAGCATTAATTCTAGAGGTACGGCACAAATAATGCGCGATATAGTCATCGGAATACCCATGGATCCTCATGTTTTTGACTAGGTTCTTGCTACCTACATCTTCATAGAAATCCTCAACATTAGTAAAGTTAACGTTGCTCATCCCAATTTCATCACCTTGGTAGATAAATGGGGTGCCATACATGAATAGCAAGGTAGTCAAAAGACACTTCGCGGATTCGCTTCTATATTTAACCGAACCATATTGAGATAAGACACGTGGATGATCATGATTTGCCCAATATAGAGGCATAGATGCCCTTTCATGGCAAGTGTCGTACCATTTCTTGAAATTGTCTTTTAAAGTGATGACATCGGTTTTGATTTCTTCGTCCTTTTTATCAATAGATCCGTAAGCCCCGTTTACCCAGACTGTATCAAAATTAAAGGCCATATTAATCGAACCATTATCTTTATCTACTAGTCTAAGGCAGTCTTTAGGAGTAATTTCTCCTCCTGCTTCCCCAATTGTAAGGCAATCATATTTAGAAAATACCTTTCTCTTGAATTCAAGAAGGAAGCCATACATCTCTTCCCTATTCGAGAATTTGCTTGGATCTAATACATATCCTGATAAATCGGCAGGTTTATCCGAAGAAGCAAAGCTAAGATCTTTGCCTAGATGGGCAATTGCATCGAGCCTAAATCCATCGACACCCATATCCAGGTAGTGCTTAGCAATTTCATAATATTCTTCCCTTAGTTCGGGATTATTCCAATTTACATCAGGCATCTTAGAAGAGAATATATGTAAATAGAAATAAGAAGTTCCTTCTATATTGCTCCAGGCAGACTCCCCAAAAAATGAGGCCCAGTTATTTGGAGGGAGTAACTTACCATCTTTTTCTATTCCTTTTTCAAAATAATAATATCCGGCTTCTTTGCTAGATAAATTAGAAATAGCCTTCTTAAACCAAGGATGCTCGCTAGAAGTATGGTTAATTACCAAATCAATTAATATCTTTATTCCTAACCTATGGGCTTTATCTAATAGATTCTTAAAATCTTCGTTAGTTCCAAACAAGGGATTTATATCATAATAAGAAGATACATCATATCCGTTATCATCCATCGGAGAGGCGAATATAGGGCAAATCCAAATAAGGTTTATTCCTAATTCCGCTAGATAATCTAGCTTTTGATAAATTCCATTTAAATCCCCGATTCCATCATCGTTGCTATCTTTAAAAGATTCCGGGTAGATGATGTAACCAATCGAAGAATCCCACCATTTCTTGCTCATATAGCTAGATTATAAATTCATTTTTGGAAATAAAAAAGAGAAGCACTCCAACAAATTATCCTTTTTTAATTAAAAAAGACATATAAAAGTCAACTTGTTGTCGCAAAAAAATATTCTTCTATTAAAATGTGTTTGCCCTATTTAGAGGTCATTAATTTTATTTATGAAAAATTTGATGTTTGTAGTTAAAAAAGCCTTAAAAGGGACTGGATGGGTTTATTTCCTTTCCTTCGTTGCCCTTTTCTTTATGACTCTTGCTACTGTTTTTACTTCCTTTTTGTCAAAGGTTTTAGTAGATGCTTTTAAAAACGAATTATACAAGGCGGAAAATATTGAAAAACTAGTCATAAATATCATTTCTTTAGGCAAAGGCGAACAATTCATATACGACAATATGTATGTCTTACCTGTTGCTATTATTATCTCTAGTTTAATTTTAGCTGGCATTACTATATTAAGAGGATATCTAAGGTTTAGATCAAGTGCCTCAATAAACAAAAACATGCAATATAGCCTATTGTGCCATCTGCAAAACCAACCTTACGAATATTTCCAAAGGGCTAAATCGGGGGATTTGATACAAACTTGCACGAGGGATGTCGATGTCTTAAGGAAATTCCTCATCATGGAAACTAGCCAAGCCTTCTATACTTTATTTATATTTATATTATGTAGTTCCATATTATTTGAGATATCAGTAAAACTAACTTTAGTTTGTCTTTCTTTATTGCCAATCATGTTTATTTATTCTTTCTTTATTATTAAAGAAGTAAGGAAAAGATATAGGGCCACCGATGATTCTGAAGCCGATATGGTTGATGACATCTCGGAGGTATTAAATTCAATCAGGGTCATAAAAGCCTATAATTCCGAGACTTATGAAATAAATAAATTCGAAGGAAAACTCAAAGATTATGAAGGCAAATTCAAAAGATGGAAAATGGTGTCCTCCTTTTTTTTCTCTTCTAGCGATATCTTTATCTTCTCTTCTGGCGCCCTTGCCCTTATATATTCTTTATATCTAGTCTATATAGGCGAGATTACTTCAGGCACATTAGTTATTTCCTATTCTTTTATCAATATGATGGTTTGGCCACTAAGAAATACTGCGACTTCTTTATCTAACCTAGGACAAGTACAGGCTAGTGCCGATAGAATCAAGACCTTATTAGACGAAAAGGAAGAAGATATAGTTAGCGGGGATACTTTGCAAATAAACGGGGATATCGAATTCAAGAATGTGTCTTTTAGCTATCCTGACGAAAAGGAAGTACAAGTTCTTGATAATGTATCTTTTAAGATTAAGAAAGGCCAATCGGTCGCGATTTTAGGCAAGACCGGTTCAGGTAAATCTACCTTATTATTATTGCTAACAAGGCTATATGACCCTACTTCAGGGAATATCTATATCGATGGAAAAGACATCAAATCAATATCAAAAGAATGTATAAGAAAGCAAATCGTCCCAGTCTTGCAAGATCCATTTTTATTCTCAAAGACTATTAAAGATAACATCTCCATTTCAAATAAAGATGCGACTGAAGAAGATATAAAGAAGGCGACTAGAATCGCTTCCCTTAGCAAGACAATTGAATCTTTTGAAAAAGGATATGAAACTCCAGTTGGAGAAAAAGGAGTTACCTTATCTGGCGGTCAAAAGCAAAGAGTTGCCATTGCTAGGACTATCGTATCCAAGGCTAAAGTCATGATATTTGATGATTCTTTATCGGCAGTCGATGCGAAAACCGATTTAGAAATTAGGCAAAAATTAGCAACATTAGATACTAACCCAACAAAGATAATCATTACTTCAAGGATTAATTCTGCCAAAACTAGCGATTTTATTATTGTTCTAGATAAAGGAAAGGTTGAAGAAATCGGGACTCATGATGAACTTATCAAGCAAGATAAGATTTATTCAAGCCTAGTCTCTATTGCATCAAGGAGGTAATTTATGGCGGATTTTGCATTTAAAGAAGAAAAATTACCTAGCAAGCTTAATTTCAAGGTCTGGCTAAAAATAGGCAAATATGCCTTAAAGCAATATAAGTTGCTTATCTTATGCCTGATAATGACTTTATTTGTCTCCTTTTATGATTCTAGTTTTATCCCCTTGATGAATGCTTCGGCGATTAAAGCTAGCGAATTAATGAGCGGGAATAACACTACTTCTATTTTCGATTTGGTAATAGAGACTACATTCATATTTAACATCAAGGCCAGCTTGACTTACTTGCAATACATGATTTTATTCATCGTAATGATTTTGGTTAGGTCAGTTGCCATATTCGTCCTTTTCTATTTCCAAAATATTATTTCCATGAGGATAATGGTTGATTTAAGACGCGATTCATTTAGGAAACTACAAGAACTGCCGTTCTCTTATTTTGATAAGAATTCATCCGGATGGTTAATTGCTAGGATGCAAAACGATACATCTTCGATTGGGGATTTAATCTCCTGGGATGTCAATGCGATTATATGGGCACTCTTTGATTTGACGTTTACCTTTATAACAATGTTTTCTATCAATTGGCTTTATTCCTTGGTTGTTTTAGCATCCTTGCCAATTGTAATTATTGTTGTTCCTTTGTTTGAAAAAGAAGTCTTGCTCCGTCACCGCAAAGCTAGAAATGCCTATTCTTATTATGTTGGTTATCTAGCAGAGACTATAGACGGGGCGAAGACCATCAAGACTTTATCTAGCATCGATACAGTCAAAAAAGAAGCCGATGAAATAACTACGGATATCAAAAAGAAAAGGTTCCGCGCCCATATGATAAATGGCTATGTCCAGCCAATTCTATCCACTTTGTCTTCTTTAACAATTGCCCTTATTATCTTCCTAGGATTAAAGAACGTAGGCTCTTTGGACAAGGCAAGTCTAGTATCTACGATTATCCTTTTTGTCGGATTCGTCTCTTCTATATATAACCCTTTGCAAAACCTCTCCGAAGTATTTTCTGAAATCATGGCAGGTCAAGCGGGGGCCGAGAAATTAATGCAGTTAATCGAAGAAAAGGTCACGATTGTCGATACTCCTGAAGTAATTGCAAAATATGGGACCATATTAAACCCAAAGAAAGAAAATTATATCAATCTAGATGGTGATATCGAATTTAGCCATGTCAGCTTTTCCTATAATGAAGGGGTTGAAATCATCCATGATTTAAATCTAAAGATAGATAAAGGAACTTCTTTGGCTATCGTAGGTGAAACCGGCTCTGGAAAGACCACTACAGTAAATCTTCTTTGTAGATTCTATGAGCCAAGCAAAGGACATGTATATATTAATAATATAGATTATAAGGATATAGGATTAGGATGTCTTCGTTCTTCGATAGGTTATGTACAGCAAAATCCATATGTCTTCTCTGGCACTTATCTAGATAACATCATCTACGGAAGGCTTGATGCAACTTTAGAAGATGCGCGAAATGCCTGCAAAATTGTTGGAATTGACGAATATATCATGTCTACTCCTAATGGATATAATACCTACTTGCCAACCGGAGGTGGAAGCTTATCCCAAGGTCAAAAGCAATTAATATCTTTTGCTAGGGCCATATTGAAGAATCCAGCGATATTAATTCTAGATGAAGCCACTTCTAATATCGATCCATTAACCGAAGTAAAATTGCAAGAAGCTCTTATGAATATAACTAAAGGCAGGACTTCCATTGTCATTGCCCATAGGTTATCGACAATAGTTTCTAGCGATAGAATCATCGTATTTGATAAGGGTAAGATTGTTGAGGACGGCAATCATGAGACTTTATTATCTCGTAATGGTATCTATAAGAAGCTATATAACGACCAATTCGCTTCTTTAAGCATTGACGAACAGTTTGAAGTATCCAAAAAGGAAGAGCAAATCAAACAAAAACTATCAAAGTGTTAATTGTATTCTTTAGTTTGAAACTAGATTAGTTTAAAATAATAGCAACCAAGCTTAGGAGGCTTGAAATAATATGTTAGTAAATGCTACAAGAATGTTAAGAATTGCCCACGAGAATCATTATGCCGTCGGACATTTCAACATCAACAACCTCGAATGGACCAAAGCCATTTTGCTCACCGCCGAAGAGCTTCAATCACCAGTTATCCTTGGTGTTAGCGAAGGTGCAGCCAAATACATGGGTGGATTCAAAGTTGTTGCTGCAATGGTAAAAGCTTTAGACGAATCATTAAAGATTACCGTCCCAGTTGCACTTCATCTTGACCACGGAAGCTATGATGGAGTCAAAGCCTGCATCGAAGCAGGGTTCACTTCTGTCATGTTCGATGGATCT
>JALEUF010000200.1 GCA_022781015.1 Caryophanales bacterium | reverse complement strand
GGTGTTAGAAAGATTGAAGAAATCGTCAAAGAAGCCGATGGCGTTATGGTTGCTAGAGGCGATTTAGGAGTAGAAATACCTCCTGAACAAGTCCCAGTAATCCAAAAGGAAATCATTGAATTATGCAGAAAGAAAGGCAAGCCAGTCATCACTGCTACCCAAATGCTAGATTCAATGGTAGCTCATCCTCGTCCAACTAGGGCCGAAGTCTCTGACTGCGCCACCGCTATTAATGAATCTAGCGATGCCGTCATGCTTTCTGCCGAATCTGCTTCTGGGCTTTATCCAGTTGAATCTTGTGCTATGCAAGCTAAGATTGCTGCTACAATGGAAAAATATCTAGATTATGAGAAACTAGCTAGGGAAGCTTATGAAACTAGCGAACATTCAAATAACGATGCCATTTCTAATGCAGTTGCCAATACGGCTTTATTAATCGGGGCTAAACTAATTGTCAATTTCACCGAAACCGGCAAATCCACTGTAAGGATTTCTAAATCAAGACCATGCTGCCCTATTATTTCTATTACAAATAGGAGAAGCACTGCCATGAAAGGTGCCTTTATGTGGGGTGTGTATTCGGTATTACTAAAAACTTCCATGCCTGATTTTATCGAGGAAATGGAAGTACTTGCACTTAAGATTGCTAGAGATCAAGGCATACCTGCCGGAGAGCCAATCATTATTGCTGGTGGCACTCCTACCGGAGCGGGGAAAACTAATTTCATGCGAATTGTAAATGTCAATTCGATTGAAGATATTGATTAGGCTACTTCGGTAGCCTTTTTATTTGCTAGTCTAGGATAGATATAGGTAAATACTAAATCAAATATCAATATACCTAGGAAATAACCCATGGTTACATCAGTTGCATTATGTGCACCTCTATATATTCTAGATAATGCAACTAAAACTCCCCAAATATAGCTAAATATCCTTATTGATAAGCTTCTATATTTATTTTCCTTGAAATATGGGAAGGCTGATAAGGCGATTATACCCAAGGCATTCATCGTATGTCCGGAAGGGAAAGAGAAGCAGTCATCGAATTTGACGTTTATCCCTGGATGAGCTGCTATATCATCTTTATATTGGGCAAAGCTCCACCACCCCTGAGGTTTATAAAATGGTAGCCAGTGTGCTTGAATATCTTCTCCTTCATATAGTTTTACAAGGAAACGGTAACGAGGACGGAACCAGAATACTTTTATTAGGTTCATTACTACCCATATAGATATATATAGGATAATAATAGATAGGCAAATCCTAAATAGATCGCTTGGATCTTTGCTCCACTTACTAGCAAGTATTGCAAAAGGAAGCGTCAAGGCAACATAAATTAGTCCAAACAAAGGAATATATCCATAATTTAGGTGCAAGGAGAATATACGGTTGCTATAACTCCTAAGTTGCCCTCCCCCATAGCAATTTGCTACTAATATAGATAAAAAGAACAATATTCCATATATAATCGATCTCTTCTTCGTAGATTTATCTCTATTTATAAAACAATAGAATGAAGCAAAACAAAATAGTAACTGGAATAATGCTTCTCCAATCATTTCGAAAGTCTCTCCAAATAAATTACTTGGATTAAATAATGTTGATGAGATATTAAAATCAAAGAAGGCAACAATAATAAAAGTAACTAAACAAAGTGCGTAAATAATATATCTTTCAATTCTTTTCATGTCCAAATTGTATTAGATAAAGAGTACGAACGCTAGAAGAAAAACAAAATTTATAGCCAAGAGTGAATTAATGTTATTGATAATGATATAGTAAAATTTTATACTTTTATTAGTAAAATAAATATATGGAGGTTTAGTATGATAATAATGGCATCCGCAGATATTAGACAGAACTACAATAATGTAGTTGAAAAATGTAAAGAGAGTGGTCAACCTGTTTATTTAACAAAAAACGGCCAAGGGGAACTGGTCGTTATGGACATTGGTTCTTTTGAGAAGAAAGAACAAGAGCTTCGTGCGCAGCAAGCTGTATTAGAATCAATTGCCGCAAGAATGGCCGGCGAAAAAGATTATTCTTTAGAAGAGTCCAAAAAGATAATTTATAAAATGATAGGGACAAAAAAATAATGGAAGTTAAAGATATTATTATAACTTCAAGAGCCCAAACGGACATATCTACTTGCATAACTTTTGTATTAAACATATCAAAAGATGCATCAATAAAAGTTGCAAAAGAAATCTTCAAAAGCATTGAATCACTCAAACAATTCCCAGAAAGATTCCCAGCTTTTAACATGCCGAACTATGCTTCCTATGCATATAGAAAAATGGTA
>JALEUF010000190.1 GCA_022781015.1 Caryophanales bacterium | reverse complement strand
ATGAGTACGCCATCTATATCAGTTTTGATTATAGTCATTGTTTTAACGTATGTTCTTTAATAAGAATTTCTAACATCATCCCGTCCTTCTTTACCATTAAAGAAGGCTCCACCTCTCTCACCAAGCCTCTCTTCCCTCAGGAGCGAGGGAGGAAACCGCCCTACTCGGTGCTATTTATGCCCCACCTGTCCCTCCCCTGCGGGAGGGTCCTTACCCTATACCCAAGCCCTAAATCCCTACCATAGGGATTAGGGATGTAACCGCCCTACTCGGTGCTCGGAACCGCTGCGCTTTAAGGTTGGCGGACCATCAAAGGTCTTCGCCATATTATGCGGGATGGGACCGCCTGGGATAATATTGATTACTTGCCTTTAAAATTGCAATATAAAATTATACGCCTTTAACCTCATGAACTTAATCAAACTAAATGCAAAAGAAATTACTGATAATATAACCAATAAATCTATTGACAAGAGAGAGATATGATGAGCACTATCACTTAAATAAATCATAACAAGGCTAACCAATTCGACTATAAAGCTAATATACAATATTAATTTACAGTCTTTACATTTTCCCATAAAATAATCAAATCGTCCAGGGATTACATCTATAGGTTGCCATGTATAACAATAAAAATCACCCGATATTTTTGAAAAAAGTGACAGGTTAACGTCTGAATTTTGCAAATCATGACTATACTCAACTATAGCAGATTTTAATTCAGCCATCCGAAAACGAGAGTTGTCTAATCCTAAATGAGAGTAAATTTCATGGTTTCTATCAAATAGATACCAAATAGCATTAGCACTCTCACAAACATTCTTCAAATACTCTGTTTTCAAATAGGGAGTATCTTTTCCTGACATAATCGAGGCGTTAGCTATTCTCTTAAATTCAAAAGTAATATTCTTTAATCTTGCTTTATATTTATCGCCTTCAGAATCTTTGCTTTCTAAAGAAAACATGAACTGCTGAACTAACTTAGCAAACAAAGATAACTTATGACAAAATGGTCGCATTATAGAATGATAACGACTAGCTATTTCTCCCTCTATATGCTGATTTTCTACAAGAATAATAATACATCCACCCATTATAATGGTCACAACTATCGTTATGGCCATAGAAAGATGATCTGAAGATACCTCACTTGCAGAATAAGTTGGTATTAAAACGTTTACTAGAAGAAATATCACTAATGTTATTAAACAAAGAAATAGTAGCAAACAAAAATCCCAATACTGCAATAAGATTCTTTTCTTTAGCATATCATTATCTTTTATATCTTTCCCAATCCATCACGCAGAAGGGGCTGCCGTAATCTTCGTAGGATTCCAGCTGGGCTATCTTTGACATGCCGGCATCGAGGTAAGCTACATCTTCGATTGCGACCTTGCCAGATTTGATTTCTGAAATGATGGACTTCAAGATATCGGAGCAGGTATAGTCGGGACAATACATGTCATCGAAATAACAGAAGTGCTCATCTTTCACGAAGTGATAAGAAAGGGATTCTAAGATTTCCAAGAATGTCTCGAAGGCTTTACGATGGTTGCCTTTCGACATATCTTCCTTGATCATTTTCTCGTATGGCAAGAGGAGATTGGATATCATATTACAATCCATGTCTATATTACGAGGATTAAAGATTGACTCTATCTCTCTTTTCAAAGGAGATAACTCTATATCGGTTCGTAAAGCTGATTGCTCAACCCTACGAAGAATGTATTTCATCTTTTCTGAAGCCATAATTTATTTTGTTTCTTCGCCCCAAACTGCAACCAATCTATCTTTCCAGAGTTTCAGAGGGCAGTTCTTGGAGATCTCGGTATAGAGCTTGAGGCTCTTCTCTGTTAACTTGACAATGCCATCGGCTACTGATGGATAATATGGGAGAGCGGCTGGCTTGATTTTGCCATTCCAGTCTACCTTTACATCCATGCCTAAGCCCATCGTCTCCTTACCATTCATCGACATGATGCCTGCTTTCTCGAAATCATCGTTGGTCAGGATT
>JALEUF010000160.1 GCA_022781015.1 Caryophanales bacterium | reverse complement strand
AAAAGAAGGTTATAAATTAGAAGTGCTTTATAACCAACATGTTAAAGTTGCGTCTGGAAATGAATCGGAAAGTGATTTCTTTAAATTACTAGACATATCCGCTAGCAAAGACATTTATAGATCAACTTCCTATAAAGAAGTAACGGACGTATCTCTAATTAATAAAGAATCATTTGTTAGTGATATCTCTTATAGCAATAAGAACGGAAAACTAGTCGAATCTAGATTAACCGTAGAAAATGTGATTGAAGATAAACAAGTCGTTGATTCATCTTCATCTCCTATTACTTGGGCCGATTCTAATCTAGATAACTTCTTCGGAGTCTTTGACTTTGCTTCACTAGAAAAGAATGAAGAAGGCAATTATATCTATAAAGGAAAGATAAATGCCTTACAAAGACATAAAATAGCAGCCCAGTTGCTAGGAATAGATGAATCAGGCCGTGCGATTAATGAAATTAGCTTTAGTTTTGAAGGTGAAAATCTTTATCTAAATGTTAAATTCGATACATACCGAACTAATATTTTAGGAGACATGGCTGCAGTTGATGTTACAGATAATATCAAAGCCAAAATCATTAAAGCAGGTGAAATAGCTATCCCAGTAAGCAAAATAGCAAAAGAAGAAGATAAAACTTTTGTTGATGCTTTTAAAAAGCTACAAAACCTTAACTTCAAAACTACTGCTAAAAATTATGAAATCAAATATAAAGACGGTAGATACGAATTAGCTAGTAGCGCTTCTTGTCTAGTCTCCTCTTCATCAATCCAAACTACTATCAAAGACGAAAACGATAAGATAGTTTCTGATGATGTTTATTTTAAGACTGAACATGGAATGCAAAAGGCTGTTAAATTTGGCGAAGAATATTACGCTAGCTTAACTCCAGTCGATAGAACTATCTCCTCATATTTCCCAACCTATAAGATTTCTAGCGTATTCTTTAACAAAGAAGGAAATAAATATACCCTAGATAATGCATACACAGGGTTAATATCCTCCACTTATTTATTCTCCCCATTTGTTAACGATGACATTAAGAATCTAGAGATTACAATAAGCGATTCGAGGATTGATATTGTTTCAACTAGCGATGGCAATGGAACAACTGTTTTTGGAGAAAAAGAAGAATTTAGCTACGAAGAAATCGGAACCCAAACTGATTTTGATTCTAGCGGAGTTAAATATGATTCTTCTACTTTATCATGGAAGAAAGTAATTAGAGATTCTTCTACTTATAAAAGGTTGCTATCCCAGACAATAAACGAAGAGACATTAAATAAAATTCCTTTCTTTGGTGGAGTTTATGTAGAAGCTAAATATGTTGAATCTGGTTTCTCTTATCCATATTTATCAGTAACAGTAAATAGCCAAACCCAAGCCCAGGAATTAGAAACTAGATATGATGCCGCTCTTCCTTTAGCAGGATTTAAGCTTAATAAAGAGACTGATGCATATGAAATAAGTGTTGGAAATGAAACGCTTCAAGTAGTCCCTGTAGCACAGGCAATGCAAGATTTATCAGGAAATACTTCATATGTATTTGCCTTGATCTTAAATAAAATAAGCAAATAACTAACATAATAATGATTAAGGGCAGTATTAACTGCTCTTTTTCATTTTAGACATCTATGTTTTAAAAAAGCGTTATAATAAGTCCGTGTTAAAAAGACTTTGTATTAATAACCTTGCAATTATCTCCAATATAGATTCGACATTCGAAGATGGTTTTAGCGTTCTTACAGGTGAAACAGGAGCTGGCAAAAGCCTTGTAATCGATTCGCTTTCCCTCCTTTTAGGAAGCAGAGCCTCAACTGAATTAATTAGAAAAGGAGAAGAAAAGGCTATCGTAAAAGGTTATTTCGAAGTCAATAAGCCCCAACTAGAAGCCTTGTTCTTAAAATTAAATATCCCTTATAACCAAGGCGAAATAGAAATAGAAAGAGTCATAGGAAGAAATAAGAATTACATAAAGGTTAATAACACCCCTACTAGCTTAATTGATTTATCTAAAATCGCTCCCTATTTAGCGGATATCCATTCCCAATTCGATTTTGAAAAGATATTAAATGAAGATAATTACCTAGGCATCATAGATGGGTTTTCTTTTGATTTAGTCTCGTCTTATAAAGAGAAATATCAAGTTGCCCTGAATCAATATAAAGTTGCTAAAGAAGCCTATTCATCATTGTTAGACAAACAAAAGCAAATCGATTCCAATTATGATTTCTACTTGTATCAATATAACGAATTGAAGCAAATGGATTTAAAAGAAGACGAAGAAAAGCAAATCCAAGAAGAAATATCCCTACTAGAAAACTTTGATAAAATCCATTCTCTTCAAGAAGAGACAAAGCAGTTGCTTAATGGCGATTTCCTAGATAAATTCTTTGAATTAGATAATAACCTTGAAAAGCTTTCTTCCTACCAAGAAAAATATAAAGAAGCCTATTCATTGATAGATGAAAGATATCTTGAATTAAATGATTATTTGTCTTCATTAAAGAAGAAATTCGACGATATTGATTATGATCCTGCTAGATTAGATGAATTAAACCAAAGACAAGTAGATATAATCGCCTTAAAAAGGAAATATAAGAAGGACTTCAATGAACTTCTTGCCTATAAAGATGAATTGTCATTGCTACTAGAAAATAAGGATAATCTTTCTAATGAAATAAATAAAAAGAAG
>JALEUF010000148.1 GCA_022781015.1 Caryophanales bacterium | reverse complement strand
CAGTGCGACTTTCACCGATGGATTATTAGGAAGTGAATACGAAGGAAAGAATGCCCTTCAATTAAAATCTGCCGATACTGATGTAAATGAGTTCATGAGCCTAACTTCTAATGCTCCTAAAGCCTTAGATAAATCAAATTATGTCATTATGGCTTCTAGCGATCCGACAGTTATTGGACCTCGCAGTGCTAACGAGCCACTTCGCTTTGCTACTAAAAAAGCAGGCAAGGCTACATTGACCATTGGTAATCCTGGTGTCCCAAGCGCTCCAAAAACTACTGTTGAAGTTGAAGTAGTCACCAATATTACCGTATGGGGATTCTATATGGTTGGTGAAAATGGCTTTGGAACACCAGAAAACCTAATTGCAGCCGATAAGGTTGCCATGGAAACCGGCACCAAGTTCAGATTCAGGGTTTATGGAACTCCTAAGGGCGTTGACCTTCCATTTACCATCACAGTTGATAAGCCAGACGTCATGAATATCTGGGCCGAAGCCAATAAAGATGGCCATTATTACATCAATTATGATGCAACTAAATCAGTCATCTCTGCCCAAACTGAAATTAAAGTTACCATCAATTCTGAATTCTATTATGAAGGCAGCAAACCAACTGTATTTACTGTTGTGTTAGTACCTGGATCAAGCTTCTCTCCAGTAGGGACTTGGTATATGGCTACTAAATATGCAAGTGATGGAACCCCAACTGCATGCGACAAGAATGTCATTGCTGATATCAAACTTTATGAAGATAGTGAGGAAACCCTCTCTAGCATCACCTATAAAAATGTAACCTATAAATTCTCATTCACCATCAATGAGAATACAAAGAAGTGGACTTTCGGAAATAAGTCTTCTACTAATGATTCTAGTTTCGGTGTCTATATGTCTGAAACTGAAGATGGATATCTAGGCATTGCCCTTGTCGAATTTGGCGTATGGACTGGCCAAGAAACCGGAACTAGCGATACTGATATCCTCGGTTCAGTTGTTGTAGATGAAGAATCTGGCGACCCTACTATCCAATATCAAGTATTCGTTCCTTCTTCCTTTGCTAAATAAGTAAAATCATTAGGCTCTGTAACTTTTAATGGGGATGAATGGGGATGGCGATAAAACAACTCGCCAAAGCTGTAACCTCAATGGGGATGAGCCAAAGGGCATCCGGAAGGGTGCCCTTTTTTACGCCTTGGAACTCCATCTCATTAGTAAGAATCTCTTCCGGGACCTATCGAAATTATGGTAGCCATATGCTGCGTCTATCATCGTCTGGATAAAAAGCTTCTTCAGGCTTAATTTGTCCATCGATCCTTTTGATCCTCCGGTTTCATTCCAAAGGACACCAAAAATGAGTTAGAATTCGTATGGTTTCCTTTCTGATTTTTAATTGACCAATAGAATTCTAGCAAAGGGGACTTTTTGTATATCTAAAACTCGTCAAAGCTGTAGCAATCGATGGGGATAGCGATTTTTGCCATCCCCATTAAAAGTTACAGAGTCAATCATTAAAGGCTATCTAACTAACCATTAGGTAGTCTTTTTTTGTCTAACCATGTGGAAACTGTCCTTTGCTTGCAATTAAAGGTATAAATCTTGTTTATTTTCTATAAAAACACACTCTTATTCACATATCTATATAACCCAAAGGTTGCTTTAATAATTTATTTAAGCCTTAAAAAGATAGGCTAGACCTATGGTTGAGACTGGCATGCATTTAAAAACGGGAGACTATAAAAGCAACCTGTTTGGTTAATCCGCTGCTAAAAAAAGAAGGATTATTACTTTGTAGTAAAATAATGAGTTTCCTTAATTGGGGTTTTCTATTCTTAAAGAAAATTTATCTATTACAATAACTGATTTGGCTTCTACGCCACGATAAAATGGCATAGTAAAATTAATGAATGGCGTAGTAAAGTTGACTGATGGCGAAGAAAAAGTTATCGATATTTTAAAAAAGAACCCAAACGCTACTATTAAGATGATTTCTAATGAAACTGATTTAAGTGTTAGAACGATTCAAAGAATCCTAGTGTCTCTAAAAGAAAAGGATTTGTTAATTAGAAGAGGTTCTGATAAAACTGGTTATTGGGAAGTTCTTGATAACAAATAAGTACAGCTTTTGTAGCACTCTGCAGCATGACTTATCAATAACAAATATTGCACAAACATTGTTCTGCCCAATAGCCTCCACCCTGTGTGAAACGTGTTAACATATTTTGTGCACGTTAAAGCTGAGAATGGAGTATCTAGGGAATCCAACAAGCCTGTTGTTTTTTATGGGGATGAATGGGAGATGCTTTTATATCCTTGAGTAGTCCAAAATAGGTGATACATGTGTCAATTTAAAGTGATTTAAAACCACGTAACCCGTTGATGCGTTTTAACCATGTATTCATTCAAATAAGCGACTCATGTATCTATATTCTTTATTTAAAACCATTATTGGCACATATCTAAATGCCCTAGAATTCATTTCTAGGCCTCTAGGGCTTAATTAATGGATATTATGGTTATTTATATAGGCAAAAGA
>JALEUF010000144.1 GCA_022781015.1 Caryophanales bacterium | reverse complement strand
ATGGATTTATTCTAGAGCAAGGAAGAGCAAATTAACAAGTTTAATACATACATGTTCTACCTATTTTTATCTAGATAATCTAAAATTCTAGGCATGGAAAAGAAATTGCAAGTATCGACGTCTCTTATTATTTGCATTCTTTATCTTTGCTTTATTTCTTTAGGGAGTAATTATTCTTCTTTTGACGGGGCAAAAATTAGATTCATCGTCAAAATATTATTTTTCACCTTCTTAATAATATTTGGATATAACAAAAAGGAAGAAAAATCCAAGTTTTCATTTTATTATTTGCCATTCTTTTTCTTGTTTCCGTTTTCTAACTATATAAGCCTATTTAGCAGGGGCGTTATATCGTTTTTTTATTCAAATGAACTTATTTTCTATGTCTTTGATTGCCTTTTGACTGCCTTTATAGAAGAGAAGATATTTAGGAGTTTATTTATATTTAGTAACGACGAGAATAAAAATAAAGCCATCGTGGTTTCTTCTATTGTCTTTGCCTTGTCCCATTTATTAAATGGGATTAGCTTTGCTAGTTTTCTTCAAGTTATCTATACATTTGGATTAGGTGTTGTCTTAGGAAGTATATATGCCTATGGAGGAGGGTTTATTTATTGTTTCCTCCTTCATTTTCTCTTTAATTTCTTTAATGGACATCTATATAACTGCTTTAATAATACAAAAATAGACATCTTATATATCGTTAGTAACGTTATAGTAGGTGTCGTTATTGTTGTTTATTATTTATCTATTCTTTTAATAAAGAGAAAGAAGAAATAAATTACTTATCTGCGATTATTAACTGGATATTTAAATCTTCGAATAATTTTTTGAATTCTAGTGGGGGCATGGAGTCAGTTATTACTATATCCACCTTATCCCAAGTGCAGTTAGATACTAGATGGGTATGGTTCCATTTTGTATGGTCTACTAGAAGGATATGCTTACTAGATCTTTTTAACATGGCGGCTTTGCAGCGTTGGGATTCAACCGTTCCTTCAGTTGGCCCATTTTCTAAAGAAGCGCCTTTGCAAGAAAAGAAGAAGGCATCGCAAGTGAAACCATTGATGAAATTAATGACGTCGCCAGAAAAACTAGAAGCTGATCTTTTTTGGATTTCTCCACCTGCTATATAACCCTTGCAGTTTTGACAGGATGCAATTTGAAGACTGCATTCCAAACCGTTTGTAATTATTGTTACATCATTTCTTTTGCCTAGGAATTGGACTATTTTTGCTACCGTTGTAGATGAATCAAAGAAATAACACCCTCCATTTTCAATAAAATCTAGGGCTTTGATTGCTATATGTCTTTTTTCTAATACATTAGATTGTTTTCTAACGATAGAAGAAGTTTCTCCTGTAGTGGCTCCGATTAAACTAGCCCCTCCATGGAGTCTTTGAATTAATCCCGCTTCATCTAATAATGCTAGATCTCTTCTAATTGTGGCAGGAGATGCATAGACTAAAGCGGCCAACTCGTCTACCCTTACAAATGTCTTTTCTTTAATAATGTCTAAAATCTGGTTTTGTCTTTCATCTATCAACATATTTTTCACCTTGTAGATATGTTTGAGCAATTTTGATTATAATTCAAGATTATATTCATAAATTTAATCAAAAATAAGCACAAAAGAGCACTTAATGTCTATTTTTATTGAATAAGTAATAAAAAATACAGAAAAACAACGAAAATTAAAGATGTCCATTTTTGATTAAGTTTGAACAAAACAATTATTAAACATTCATTTGTAATCAATTTTGATTAATTATCATTATTTTGATAATTCTTTTCCAAAAGAAACAAGTTCAATTCAAATATGACATACTATAGCCATGTCCAAGGAGGATTATATGTTTACTGATGCAAAAAACAAATTTGCCAAGTATGGGGTAGACGTTGAAAAGGCGTTAAGCGAAATAAAAGAATATGCTTTATCTGTCCATTGCTGGCAAGGCGATGATGTTTTGGGTTTCCAAAATAGCGGAGCCTTAACCGGAGGAATCCAAACAACTGGAAACTATCCAGGAAGAGCAAGAAACTTTGATGAATTAAAAGAAGATATCGATTTTGCCTTCTCTATGATGCCAGGAAAGAAAAGGCTAAATCTACATGCGATATATGCGGTTAATGATGGGAATAAAACCATTGATAAACTAACTATTGAAGACTTTAAGCCATGGATGAGTTGGGCTAAAGAAAATAATGTTTCATTAGATTTCAACCCAACTTTCTTCTCTAACCCAATGGTTAAGGATGGCTTGACCTTATCTTCTCCAGATGAAGAAGTCCGTAGCTTCTGGGTAAGGCACGGCAAGGCTTGTAGAGAAATTGCTAGTGAATTCGGAAAAGCCCAAGGAAATCCTTCTTTATGCAATATCTGGATTCCGGATGGAATGAAAGATGTTCCAGCCGATAGGCTTGGTCCAAGAATGAGATTAAAGAAGTCCCTAGACGAGATATATTCAGTCAAATATCCAAGCGAGAACTTGATGGATGCCGTCGAAAGTAAGGTATTTGGAATTGGATTAGAATCATTTACCGTCGGTTCTAGCGAATTCTATCAAAACTATGCCGCATTAAATGGAGTTTCCTGCTTATTGGATAATGGACATTATCATCCAACTGAAAACGTTGCTGACAAGATTCCATCATTATTATGCTTCTATCCAAAGATTGCACTTCATCTTACCCGTCCAGTTAGATGGGATAGCGACCATGTAATTATCAAAGATGACACCATGCAAGATCTTTGCAATGAAATTGTTCGTTGCGGTGGCAAAGATAGAGTTGTTATCGGACTTGATTACTTCGATGCATCTATTAATAGGATTGCTGCCTGGGTAATCGGAGAAAGAAGCGTTCAAAAATGCTTATTACAAGCTTTGTTAACCCCATGGGAAGAATTAAGAAGACTTCAAGATGCTGGCGATTTTACCCACTTGCTTGAATTAGAAGAAAGGGTAAAAGACCTACCATATTCTGAAGTTTATGAAGAATATCTAAGAAGAGAAAACATGAAAGAAAACATCATGGAAGATGTTGATAGATACGAAAAGGAAGTCTTATCGAAAAGAAGGTAATTAAAATGAATCCAGTAGAAACAAGTTTCTTAAAAAGATTTGCCAAGCTTTGTGGCGATGGCTATAGAAAAGGATGGCACGAGCGTAATGGTGGCAACCTTTCCTACCGTATGAATGAAGAGGAAGTGAATGAGGTAAAGGATTCCTTAAATACTTCTACTCCTTGGATAAAGATTGGTGCAAGTGTTCCAACCTTGGCTAATGAATATTTCCTAGTCAAATGCACTGGCTGCTATATGATGAATATGGAAAGCGATCCTGAATCCAATTGCGGGATCATCAAAGTCGATGAAAAGGGTGAAAATTACCGTATTGAATGGGGCATGAAAGGTGGCAACCATCCAACTTCCGAACTCCCAAGCCATTTAATGAATCTAGCTGTTGTAAAGGCTAGGACAAATGGCAAATATAGAATCGTCTACCATTGCCATCCAGCCAATGTTATTGCTCTTACCTTCGTCTTACCTCTAGATAACAAGACTTGGAGCCATAAGATGTGGGAAATGATGACTGAATGCCCAATTATCTTCCCTGCTGGAGTCGGAGTTGTTCCTTGGATGGTTCCTGGCGGAGAAGAAATTGCCTTAGCTACTTCTAAGTTAATGGAAACATATGATGTTGCTATCTGGGCACATCATGGAATATTCGTAACTGGTGAAACATTTGATTCAACTTGGGGGTTAATTGATACTGTTGATAAGAGTGCTGATATATTAGTCAAAGTCTTATCGATGGGCGGAATCAAACAAACTATCACTGATGATGATTTCAGGGCCTTACAAAAGCCATATCACGTCACTGTTAATCCAGAATTCCTAGATTAATAAAATAATCGAGTTAAGGGCTATCGTTAAATGGTGGCCCTTTTTAAGTGCAAAAAAAGAAGAGGAACAAGCCTCTTCTAATTTGTTTTTAGTTTTTATTTGCCTTCGT
>JALEUF010000152.1 GCA_022781015.1 Caryophanales bacterium | reverse complement strand
GAAGTAAATAATTCCCTAGAATATATTCCAATACTAGGCATACCCATACCAGAAGCCATGACGGATATTCTTTTTCCGTTTTTGGTTAGGCCAGTATAGCCAAGTATACCCCTAACATCGCTAACTAGAACTGGGTCAACTAGGAAAGTTGAGGCAATCCACTTGGCGCGGAGAGGATCTCCTGGCATCAAGACTACTTTTGCAAAATCATTGTCTTTGGCATTAATGTGTGGTGTCGGCATCTTTAATCTCCTTTACTTTTTCTATTACTTTTGTCGAACTTAATGTACCTATGACCGAATTATGGTCACTTGAAAGGCTAATTGTAATAATTTCCGAAATAAGGGCAAACCCAAATGTCGAGGCAGTTATAAGCAATAAGCCTAGGAATCTAACTAAATATTGTTTTGTCAAGACTGGTGAAGAATCTAAGGAAACAATCTTCAAATCAAAAAACCTTAGTCCAACTGTTTGCCCATCTTTATATAGAGGCATTGCAACTAGATAGACTAAATCCATTGCCAATATAAATGCACCTGTAAAGAAAGATACAAGGAAATTAGAAATGCTAGCAGCTGTCGTATGTTTTACTAATTCATTAACAAAAACGATAATGCAAGGTATAGCTAAAACAGCATTACATAAAAGTAAGATGGCTAAATCTATCAATGTTGCCGCAATATGCCTAGAGACAATATTGCTTCCTTTTTTCTTTACCGAGCTTTCCATATCGACTAATCCTTTTTGCTATTCTTATCTTCCTCATCACTCATCATCATGTAATCTTCAAAAGTAGATAGGAATGTATCTGGGCCAACTGTTTGGAGTTCACCTTGGTAGGCAATTGAAATCCTTCCTGTTTCTTCTGATACAACTACTGTAACAGCATCACATACTTCTGAAATACCAATTGCGGCCCTGTGCCTAGATCCATACTTACCAGTTAGAGGTCTAGTTGTTGGGGTGAAATAAACCGAAGCTGCCAAAATCATATCGTTTCTAACAATGACTGCTCCATCATGCAACCTAGTTCCAGGATAGAATATTGTTTGGAGCAATTCAGCAGATACTGGAGCGTTAATAATTGTCCCTGACTTCATAACATCAGTTAAGAGGTCTTTCTTTTCAAAGGTGATAAGAGCCCCTACTTTTTGTTTTGATAAGGTAATGACTGCAGTCTCAATCTTCTTATAGACGGCATCCCTATCAAAAAGGGTTTCGGGACGGGTCTTGGATTTATGTTGGAAGAAATTGATTCCAGTTTTACCCTTGAAGTTATTCGCGGTCAAATTCCTACCTGCACTAGAATTAGAAATATAGAAAGTCAATAAACCAAATAGGAATAAGACTGAGCAAATGGTAAATGGAAGATCTAACCCGAATAACCAGAATAAGATTATCAAGGCTTCATCTATGATAAGAAAACTCCTGACGAATTTCCTTTTGAACCATATGAAACCAATGACATCGAAAATCGCAAATAATACTATGCCGCCAATGAACGAAATTATGTTATAGACATTCCCAAAATCAAAGATGACCTGGGATAGTAATGTGGTAAATATATTCATTAAATTAATCCAATCTCGAATGCAAATGAAGCAATCTTTTTTTATCAAGCAACCCTATTTTTACTTGGGTAAAATTATTTTAGCATTTAAACAAGATTAAATAAACGCGTACATGCACATGTGCGATAAAATTGTTGAATTTTGTTTTGTAAAAGAAGGAAAACTTTATCAAAAAGTGAATTTTACTTGTATATATTTTCGTTCAATATTTTTAAGTAGTAATTATATTGAATTAAATTTGTATATATTTTCGTTCAAAATGATTTGATATAATGTTTTCAGAAAATTATGGAAAAAATAAATTATAAATGCATCAAAATTAACAATAAATTAATAAGCGAAAAGCTAAAATTGCCATCATTTATTAATGCCTATATCCTTTTTTATTCGTTAGAAAATAATGCTTCTATTTTTATTAATGGAAAAAAGATTATCCTAAAGGAAAACTGTGTTCTCTTTATTAATAAAAACATCATTCATTCTCTTGAGACAAACCAGGATTCAAAGATCTATGAATTTGATTTTGCTTCTTCTTTAGTTAGCCTTCCTCTTAACCCAGTTGATATATCAAATGAAGACATTGATGAAGATATAAATTACATCTTATTAGGACCTAGAAATAAGAATTACATTTCTCTTTTATCTACTCTTGACCGTCTTATAGAACTCGAAAATGATAAGAATGATTTCTATGATTATGATGTCTTGAAATGCCTTTATTCTATATGGGCAATCATAAATCAAAATATCTCTAATTCTGTCCAAAATAAGAAAAACAAGAAATATAAGATGGTTAGAAGCATCATTTCTTATATAGAAAGTAGCTATAAATCCAAGCTAGGATTAAATGAAATCATTAAAACTGAAGAATCATCCCTGTCAACTTGTTATAGAGCCTTTAAATCAATTACAGGAATATCCATACATCAATATATAAAACAATATAGATTATATAGATGCATGGAAGAATTGCTTAATTCAAATAAAAAGGCCAATGCAATTGCAATCGATAACGGCTTTATGGGCAAAAACCAGTTTAGTTATCAATTTAAAAAAGAATGCAAAATGAGTCCAATTAGATTTAGGGAAAAATATTCTAATCCCACTTCAATTTGGTTTTAGTTTCTTTAAATTAATTCGATTACTAGTCATTTATTAAGTGGGAAGGATTTTTAATCCCACCGAAAGTAAAATAAAAACTGGCCCATAACTGGAAACCGTTTCAATTAGAAAACTTTAAAAATTTATCTAGGTTGTCCATATTCTCTATTCATGGCTTCAATAGAAACAACCCATTGTTTTCCATATTTGCAAACATCTACTCCGTTTTGCAGTTTTCCGTACGATATCGCCTTTCTTAGAGTTGATTCATTAAGCCCCCAAATTGTAGTGGCGTCATTCATAGACAGTAATCCATCAAAAGGAGTCTTAATTTCAACACCATTTTCCCATAACTCATCACAAGAAAGGTCTGCATAGCCATTCCAGACAATACCACATCCGCCTACATCAACGTAGGCTTTGGAAAACAAATTATTATCCTTGAGTGTCTTAAAAACATCTTTCCACTTAAACAAAGGTTTAACATCATAAATTTTTGTAATCCCAACACAAAATTGAACCAACAATTTATAGTCTTCTAACGGGAATACATTCTTGATTTTCTTAAACATAAATATTACCTTGCAAACCAAAGTATATCACGATACAGTGACAAACTAATAGAAAAACAAAAACTCATACTTCTCTGATCATTAAAGAAAAATATGAGTTAAATAAATTAATTCTTTGTAACTATTTCTTTCCCATCAAGGAAGATAAGACCGATTTCTTTTCAATTGTTCTATTCTCGCCTTCATAGAAAACCGCAATCGTACCAGGCCCAACATGAGACCCGGTTACTAAATCATAGAAATAAGTTTCAGTATTGTTTATCCCTGCTTGGGATAATAACTTCTTAAAGAACTCGACGTCATCAAGTGCATTGCAATGAACAATATAAACTAAACTATTCTTATCTTTGATATGTTCTTCAACTTGGCTAGCTAATTTCTTTAAGGCGCCTTTTCTACCATGCACTTTAGCAGTTACTTCGATTTTTCCTTCATTTGATCCATATAATAAAGGCTTAATCATCAATACATCTGCAACTAAGGCAGTAAAATTAGATACCCTTCCTGTATTAGCTAGATATTTAATTGAATCAACAGTAAATTCACTTCTAACGGTGGTTAGATATTCTTCTGTTTTGGAAGCAATTTCTTGTAATGATAATCCTTGCTTAGATAAATTGTAGGCATACATTGCAATCATGCCTTCGCCTAATCCGGCAGTTTTAGAATTAATGACTTTGACAACTTCTTTATGTTGTTCCTCATTAATTTCGCTAGCCATTAACGATGCAGCTTGATAAGTTCCTGAAATCCCTCCAGCAAGGCAAACATAAATAACTTCATTTCCTTTTGTTATTTCTTCTAATACTTTTTCTTTAAATAAACCAGGACTAGTAAGAGAAGTTTTTGGCTTCGCGCCTTTTTTCATATCTTCATAGAAAGTCTTAGACATTTCCTCAACATCGACTTCTTGATCATAAAGATAATATTCCTTGTTATTTAATGTTAAAGTCATTGGAAGAACGGTAATATCCAAACCCTTCTTTTCCAAGATGGAATGGAACAAGTTTGAACTTGCATCTGTATAGATTCTAACTGACATAATTTACCTCCTAAAAACGAACAAGCTATTTCTAATATCATTCTAGTTTTCATTACTAGATAGTGCAAGTATTAAAACTAGGCTATTTCGTTATTTAAGCAAATTTAAGATTAGCATGCCTTTCCCTTTAGAAAAGTAGCAAAAAAGACAGGTTTCCCTGCCTTAAGCTATTATTTGATTATTACTTATCTTTTTCTTTAGAAGCAGATATGGCTTTGTCTATTGGACCTGCAATACCTGCAAATGTTGGAATCAATAAGAATACTACCCATCCTGGATGCCATGCACCTAGGAAGAATCCTAGAGTAAAGAAGATTATTAATGCAGACATAATTATGGCTACATCAAGACATTCGAATTTCTTAAATATTATTGTTTCATAAATGCTAGAGAACAATGGGATTATAAAATATAGAACCCAAAGATATTTCCAGACCATTGGGTCAGGCATAGATGCATCGAATAGACATCCTAATGTTATATAGATAATCGTAACAAGAAGAGTCAATATAGAAGAAACTATAGCCTCGATTATCCTAAGTTTCCTTATTCTAGGATTTTCTTCTTTTTGTTCAGCGGATATCTCATTAGATTTTTCTTCATTAGAATTCATTTGTTCTTTGACAATAGTTTCAACATCATCATCATTCTTTAATAATTCATCTAATGAGACCCCGTATAACTTAGCTAGGCAAATAAGGTTATCTGTATCTGGGCTTGCTTCCGCGCGTTCCCATTTAGATATTGCTTGTCTAGATAATCCAAGCTTGGCGGCTAATTCTTCTTGGGAATAGCCATTCTTTTTTCTTAATTCGACTAATTTGTTTGCAATTTCAATGTTCATGTTTGCTACCTCTAATCAAATACTATTCAAAGTTATTTAGTTGCGCTAGAAAGTCTGCTTTTCATTTCCGCAACTTTTGGTTGCGACCGATAAAAGTTACGATGATAACGATAATTTTAAATTCTAAATTTTATTATGATTTTTAAGACTTGTAATGATTTTAATTCTTTTCCCATGCTAAATAAACTAGATTTAGGTTAGCAAAATAGAAGAAATTTAAGAAGGAGATTAAAAAATCTCTTATTAGAAAGCATCCTTAAGCCTATCTTTTATTTTCTTTTATCCTTTTCTCATAACAACATGATTATTTATAAGGAAATATTAATAGATGGCCTAATGCAATGGCTAGTCCCATCAACTGCATATTCACTAATAAATCCAGCTGAATTTATATTAACTGCAGCATAGCTAAAGTTAGATGAAGCACTTCTAGTCCAGTATGTTCCATTATATTTTAATGAAGCATTTTTATTGCCAGTATTATACCAAGCACCCCTAATTCTAGAATAATCGCTAGTCTTACATTCCCTAGTTAAGCTAGCAGTTTCTTCATTAACAAATCCATAATCAATATTCTTATAATCTTCTTTTGATAATAAGAATATCTTGTCGGTATTTCCTTCAATAGAAGTATCGACAATAGAAGAAGAATTAAAGGCAAAGGCTTCATTTAAGAAAGAATCATTTAGAAAAGATCTAATGTTGCTATAAGAATAATCGTTAGGAAGGATATCCTTGCCATCAAGCGTTCTATTTTCATAATCCTTATAATAAATAGAAGCATCTAAAAGAGAACTTGCTAATAAGGTATATCTATTATCTACTTTATTAATGATATTCCATTTGATTCTTTCGCATTTAAACCAATAGGAAGAGCCATTAGAAATAGATGTTCCATCATTAAATTCATATTTCTCATTATTAAATACTTTGGCAGTTTCTTTTATATAGAATTCATCATCAAGTACATAATATCCATTAGATGCTAAAGTTGATGTTACTTCTAATCTGGAAATAAGGGTCTCATCTTTAACATGGCTTTGGGGATAAAATCCATATTCAATATACTTAGAATCGCTACTTAATATAGGAGAATAATCAATCTCAGGGTTTTTATATGTTAGCTCAGCAAATTTAGCAGTATATTCGCTATCTTGATAAATATTAGTTATTTCAGGTTCCCAACCTATAAATTTATAGGCTTTATCGCCTTCATTTGGCTTAGTTGGGGTTTTGCCTTCATAAACCGGAATACTTCCTTCAATTACATCATTATCTACTTTTAATATAGTACCATCATAGTTTTTCCAGGTGACGCTATATTTATTTGCATCAACTCCTGATAAGCCAAATTCAATAGAAGTTAGAAATAAGGGTTTCTTATTCAATGTCTCTATCTTTAGATTTGAAGTTGGTTCGAATTCAATTTCGAGGCTAGTGACCGAATTAGAATTAACAATATCCTTAGATACTTCATTCATGGAAGAACATATTTCTTCTTTTGCATTAGTTCCGTTTACATCGCCTACTTTTAATTTGCAGGCTTGATCATAAACATAGCCAGTCAATTTGACTTTATTAACTTGTTTCTTTAATGATAGAGATAGATATCCATCAACACTAGTCGTACCAAATTTAAGCATATCTCCTTTATACCAATTTGTTTCGCCTTTACCCCCATTACCACCTCCATAGATAAGTTCAAAAGAAGAGACGGATTCGATTATATTTAGATTATCGTCGCTCTTTTGGAAGCAAGAATATAATTGTTCGCTAGTCTCTATCTTTTTAGCAGTTTTCCTAGTCCCTAAATCATATTTGATGTCATAGGTAGTAGAATATTTTTCTTCTACTTCTTTATCACTTAATATGACTTCTATAGTTACATCCATATTAGGCATGATAAAAGAATAGATATTATTAGATGAGGTTAGTATCTCTTCATTCATCCTGACTTCTTTTATTTGCTTATTATTATTTAATATGGATATAGTAAAAGTTACATTAGTTCCTTCTTGATAAGAAGAGTCTAATCCACTTATTTCTATATCCTTATTATCTATTACACTTACTTTATAATAATCTAGATAACTAGAAATTGATGTAGATGAGTTTGATTCAGTTGAAGAGATTTCACTTGATGTTGTACTCGTTTCAGTTGTTACTTCTTCCGTGGTAGTTATTTTAGAAGAATCTTCTGTATCAATAAAAGTAGAATCGGATTCTTTAGAAGAAGACTTATTACTATTACATCCGCTTAATAAGAATAAAGAGGATAATATTAAAACTATATTCTTTGTTTTCATCTTATTTAGCCTCTAGATATTTAACTACATTGTTATAGATATCTTCATATGGGACTTCTTTTCTCATATTGCTAGCGATTGTAGCTACTCTAGCCCCACTTGCTTTACCAGCTTCTGCAACTTCTTTGGCTTTTCTTACTTTGACTGGATTTACCCCACTAGCCTCAAATATCCATAATAATAATTCAGGACAAAGAAGCCTATTATAGACAACATTTTTAGGATCATCAGTTAATTTAACTGTTCCATCTGCAATAGAAGCATCAAACCAAGAAGTAAAGAAATGCCATTTCTGGTTTGGTTCATGTTGTTCTTTATCTACTAGTAAACCCATATTTCTAGCGGTGTCTAGATAACCTCCGCTAGTTTGTTGATATTTTTCAATAAATTCATCCGATAATGGATAATGTTCTTTCTTTGTAGATAGGAATTCGGTGAATTCTTTCATCGTAATAGTTGTAATTCCTTCATTAGAATCAACCTTTTTGATTTCTTCGTTAATAGATGGGCTAATGTCTTCAATCATATTTATATTGCTAGAAAGAGTACCTCCTAAAGCAAGTAGAGGTACAAGTAAGATGGATTTCTTCATTTTAACTCCTTAATCAAAGGTATTTTAACATTAATAAATGCCTAAAAATAGCCATTTATAGGCTGTTTAAGGAAAGATTGAGACGATATCAAAATAGATTTTATCAATCACTATTCTCCATGACCAAAGAGAAGGATATATCATCAGGATTTAGTCCAAATTCCTTAGCCAACTCTCTCATATACCAAAGAGTTCTGTCTCCACCAATACTACCGGTTTCTACAAAAGTACCAGGAACCACCTCAATTGGAAGGTACATACCAGTATTTTCATGTGAAATATAAGGCCTAGATTGTTTAGTTAATTTGAAAGGCCTTTCCGCTAATTCTGCAAATTTTTCAGCATCAATACCTACTAGCAAATTTACGTATGCTTCTAACAATTCATGGAAATCATGGACTTTTTTTGCTTTGTTTTTGTACAAAAGATAGTCAGGTTTGCACCAAGCAACAGAAGTTTCTTCGCTTAATTTGATTACCTTTTGCCCCTCGGAAGGTTTTCCGTATATATCTTCTAAAGTCAAATTTGTCTTGTTGCTCTTATGTAAATTACATTGTTTGTGAACGGTTTGTGCGTTTTCCCAAATGGTTAAACCGCCTTTGCTAAAAGGCAAAATATGATCAATGACACATTCATCAAGATTATCCATTTTATTCCTACAAAGAGGACAAATATAGTTTTGTTTTCTTGCTAATGGTTCTTTCCATTCTGGAGGAAACATACGTGCATTATTGGTTAGGCCCTCTTCACCGAGGACATTTAAAAGAACCATATAAACCAAGTTAATACGAGTAATAACGTTTTCTTTATTGCCAGTAGCGACGTATGTAGCCATATGGTAATTATCATCATGGAATTTTAAGTTATTGATTGCGTCTTTAATTGCGTCTTTTTTGGCAATAAGTTTTGTTTTATCGAACATCCCAAAAGGAATCATAATTGAATCCAAGAAAGTGGCACTGAACTTATTTAATTTAATTTTCTTATCAAAATCTATGGCGGCAAACGCATCATCTCCAAGAACTTGATTAACAATGCTTAAAGTATTGGTGAAATATTTTCTATCCTTTTCTATAGATTTATCATCATCATTTTGGTGGAGTCTCATATATTTATTAAAGAAAGATTTCATACCTTGGTTAAAACTCGTATAGTTTCTCAACGCAAAAACACGCAAAATATATTCTTGAAATGCCATTCTTTTATTTTCTTTATAGAACATCTTTCCAAGAAGTTTATTCTCTGCAAGCGTATTGATCATACTGTTATACGGGCCACGATAAACGCAGTTTCTTAATTCTTGTTCTTTTAACGAAACAGCCCCACGATTCAATCTTTCAAAAATATCATATTTAGAATCTGCAGAATCTTTTAAGATAATGATTGTTCTAAATGTAGTTTCATCAACAGCATTTTGCTCTTCGCCATTCAAATCACGATAAAATTTGCCATTCAAAGACACCAAATCTTTATTGGTCAAATCTTTTAACGCAAACTCGTTTCTTTTAAATTTCAAAAAAGAGGTAATTCTTTGCTGCCCGTCGATGATAGAATAATTGCCATTATCTTCTTCGCATAAATAAATTGTAGGAAGAGGAATGCCCATCAAAGATGATTCAATCAATTTGGAGGATTGGGATACGGAATAAACGAAATCGCGTTGATATTCAGGGCTTAAATTTAATTTGCCTTTAGATTCCCAAGTATCAAACTTATCAACATCATAATCCATTTTTTCTATATTGAGTTTCTTCATAAATTCCCTCCACTCATCATATATAAATTAATTTTCGGCTTCTTGTTCAAGCTTAATATTTTCATTAAGCATATATTGAATTGTGTCTTTAAAATCAGAAAAATCAGGATTGTCCAACATTGCTATCAATCTTTTTCTATCATTTTGGGTCAATTTTTTACAGTTGTTTCTATATTTAATTAGTTCCTCAATACCCATTTTATAAGGAACAAAATTTATATGTGTCTTGTTTCTCAAATGATTAAGAATATAAAAGCCACCTGCATCGATATCGCCATAATGGTAAAAGGTCAAACTCGGAGACTTCTTATAAATCTTTTCAATAAGATTTCGTTTTACCCTATTGTGAAACCCTCCAAGATATAAAACGATTGAATCTTTTTCGTTAAACACATCAAACGATGTCAAATTTTCAACAGTAAAAAGTTTGTTTGCATTGATGCTAATTACTTCTAGATTCTTGATCGCTGAGTCAGACAAAGCCAGTGGTTCGCCATATTTTCTAAGATCAATTGTCTCATCATTTATTTTTAAGCTCATATTACCTTTTACAAATGCATAAGCAGTATTTTTTATCACTCCCATACTAGCGATAACATCTTCTTCTTCATCATATGGGTCATTAGAAAAGTCTCTAATAATTTTTGATATTTTCCCTCTAAGCTCATTAAACCTTTTTGAATCCGAGAATAATTTTGCACAAAATATTCTTTCCTGAACATCATTTTCAAGATCTGACATTGCGTTAATGGCTTTACAAATAACCTTTATCTCATCCGGAGATTGAACGTAATGATGCACGCTAGATAACTTTTTATCATTAAGCAACTCTATCATTTTTATAGAAAAAGATTTAATAATGTCCGAACCATTCTTTTGATTTTCAAATTCGACAATAAAATCATTAATTAAATCATTTGGATCTATACGCCCTAATTTCTTATATAAATTAGATATAGAATCCTTTTCCAAATTTAAAACAAGACATTGGAATTGACCGTCTCTAGTAAAGATAGCATTTGCAAAGCCATCTCTTTTGATTCGCTCGATAACTATATCTAGTGTTCCGCTTGTATCATTTCTATATGTTTCAAAAATATCGTTCGTAATATCAAGTTTTATATCTTTGCGGACCTTATTAAGTCCTTTTGATACCATGCTTTTTTCATAAGAATTGAGCAAAGAATTTAGAATTTCATTTTCCAAATTCATTTTTAGGCCTCTTTCTTAACCGATTCAAACACAGCGACATTATTACCGACCTTCGCAAGAGAAATAATATTATCAGCGTAAGGTGAAATATATCCAAATCTCGATGAAGGAACTGAAATAATTAACTGAATATTCAATTCTTTATAGAACTCAAGCATTTGTTTGATTCTTTCTCCATCCATGTTATTAAAAGCTTCATCGAAAACAACAAGGGAGCATGGCGATTGCTTGTTTCTTTCCGGTTGACTAACAACGCTTTGGAAAGCAGCCGCAATTAAGGCATAAAACGGAGTTTGAGTTTCCCCACCAGATTTTGAATCTTGGTTCTTACTATATAAAAGCGCGTCATCGCTGTTATTTATATTAATCTTGATATCATAATTTAGATAACTTCTGTAGTCTAATATATCTCTTCTTAAACATTTAAACTCATTATCATCGTCGTTTGTAGAAAGCACTTTAAAAACCTGCGACATCGTTTCTTTGCTAGTAGAATCCAACTCTTCGGTAAACAAATTATTTTCCACAGTATCTTGATTTGTCTCCATCGCTATGTGATAAACACCTGAAAGGAATTTATCTTTCTTTTTAGAGGCATAGAACTCAAACCTTTCGTTATCAGTCCCAAAGGGATGCCTTTTTAAAACGTCGTTCAATGCTTTTATGTCTTTTCTAGCATTCTCGATAGCATGTCTAATTTTACTGATAAAATGCTCATTTAGCTCCAATTCGGACTTTTCTTTTGCATTATCAACTTCAGGTCTGAGTTTAGCTAAATCATCGTTAACTATTTTGTTATAGCGTTGTACAAAGGAAATATAATTATCCATTTCAGGTTTCATCTCGTTTGGATAATAATGACAATAATCAGACATTGCTTTGCTTATAACATTTTCATAAGCTTTTATTTGATTTGATGCCGTCCCTAAATTATGCAATGCAAACTCTTTTAATTTGAGACCTGTCATTCCTTTAGATGCATCT
>JALEUF010000097.1 GCA_022781015.1 Caryophanales bacterium | reverse complement strand
ATCTATTAGAGACAAGAAGGAAAGAGGACGTAATTTCGAGAATATCGTTAAGCAATATTTTGCCTCTGTCCAACCAATGTATGATGAAATTGTCGAGCCTTCATCAATGTATGCCGATTTAATCGTAAATAATGACGGGGTCGAAAACCTTTCTGTTGCAGTGCTTACTTCCTTAATCAAAGAAGAAATAGAATTAGCCAAGACCAAAAAAGAGCCAACCGCGATGAAAGAGGAATTTGATGAAGATTCCTTATCTGCCGTATTCTTGAAATAATTATTTAGAATGTAGAAATATCAAATACTTCTCCCTGGAACTTCTCATAATCCCCATGGGTATAGGTATAGCTAGATTCAACTCTTTGCCAGTTGACTCTTTTACCTCCGCTATAAACATCATCTTGAGTTGCATGGGTGGCTTTAGAGATGACACTTCTTTCTAAAGTGATAGTTACTTCATGGCTAATTTGCCTTGACTTAACATTGCTTTCTTGAAAAGAAGTAAGGCTATAGGAAAAGGAAAAAGTCCCAGTCATCGAATAAGAAGTAGGAAAATTATATTCATAGGAAATTAAATCTGACCCCATGTTATCTAATATGTATTTTAGATTTGCCTTTTGAGAATATGCAAAGGAAATATTAAGTGCATCTTCTGCATTGTTTAATATATTGGGTGCAACATTTTTCGTTTTGCTTCCATCCTCATTTTTAACTAATTGATAGACATTAGTGCCTGAAACAAAACTCTGGCATTCATATTTACTTGGGCTTTCTCCAACTAGAACGCTCCCCTTCCTGACTGTAATATCAGAAGCACCTTCCCTAGAATATCTAGTGGCGGTAAATGTGTCGCTTCCAGACATATCAGGGCTATCGCCTGCAGAAAAATTATAGTAATTATTCATTACGGCATTTACTTGCTTTGTATGCCCTTTTATATCATCTAGATAAAGGATGAATTCTTATATTTTCTCTTTATCTATTTCTTCTTGGGTTAATGTAGATGCAGTGGTTTGTTCGCTACTAGTAGTTGATTTGACATTGCTAGATTCGCTAGATGAAACGCTACTAGTTGTAGTCCCGCAAGAAAACAAGAACCCTAAAGAAAATATAAGTAAGCTTGCTTTCTTCATTAATCAATCCTCGTGAAAGTATGATAGTTATAACCTGTTGGCCTATATAGTTTCAAAGTAGGCTTGCCATTAGAAACAAATATAGACGCATTTTCAGGGGTCTCGTTTTCATAATCGTTTGAATCGGTAGAATATCCACAGGCATTGCTATTCCAATTGGTTAGAGATAATTGGGCATCTTTGATATAGGCATATTTAAATGTATATGTATCAGTCGTGGAACCATAAATATCTACGCAAACCCCGGCTCCATTTTCATTAAATGTTAAGGTTCTGCCTTCATATCCGGCCTTATCACATCTAAAAGTATGTCCAACTACATTTGCATTAAACCATTCTAAATCAATCTTTACTTGGCATTCTAGATTAAGAGTCTTACTTATTTCAGGATGTGAAATTGACTTAACGGTTATAGAAGTCTTGCCTTCAGCGACTCCAGTTACATTTACTTTTGAAGTGGCTACATCAAAAGTAGCGGATATTATTTCTGGGTTAGCAGAACTTACTTCTATATCTTGATCAACTCCAGATGGGAATAGTTTAGCCTCGAAAGAAAGGGTATCTCCTAGTGGAACAATGTTATTTGGAATGGCAAATTGATCGACATAGATTGAAGTTGGCTTTGATGGTTTTATGGTCAAATCTAAATCAATGGTCTTATTGTCCCAAACACCATCTTCTCCCTTTCCAAAATAAGTGAAAGTAATTTTAACCGTACCTTCTTTCTTAGGTTCAATAATTCCGGTTTTCTCATCAATTGAAGCAATTGTTTTATCGCTAGTTTCAGTTGGGACCAAGGTCTTTAAATCAAAATCGACTGCAGTAGATGGAATATAGGTAACTGGATAGGCACGTAGATATTGGTTCTTATCTTTATCTAATCTAGTCGCATCAACATCATTTCCAAATGTATCAACAAACTTTGCTTCTTTAATCTCGCTTAGGAAATATAAGCCAGGATCAAAAGCATCTTCAGTTGGGCTAAGCCTATTGTTATATTCAATAACGGCTTCAAAAGAATCTTTCTTGACGCTTCTATCTTCCTCGCTACGGTAATCGCTAGTTATAGTTTCATATTTAAGAGATGTTAACCTTGAATGATTAATTACAAATACACACGATTCTTCTATTTTGGTAGTCATTCCATCGTCAGTAGTCTCATAACTTAATGAGGTGGAATATTTATTTCCTTCTTCAGTAGAGGTGACTACAAAAGTTTCAACTCCAGTTTGAGCTGCATAATTGTTCATTAAGTTATTCGCAATATAAGTCGCAGTTTTATAAGAACAATCTAAAGTTGAGGATAATCCTTTGTCTGCTTCTAGAACATAACTTCCTTCTGCTAGGTTATTTGAAGTAGCAATATCTTTATTGGCAACGACAAATTTCCTTGAAGTAGAAGAATCTCTTAAAGGGAAATTAGAGGATATTTCTGCTACATATTGAAGATCATAAAGACCGACATTATTGTTATCTTCCCTAATTTTATCGCTTTTATAGGCAACTCTTTGATTAATCGTATCAAAAAGATATTCTTCCTTATTATTTACTAAATCAGTTTTGTATATATTTGTCTGCCCATATCCACTTAAATCATTATAGATTTCCCTAGTGGTGGTCTTTTTGGTAATGGTCTTGTTATCTCTATTGCTAGTTTCAATTGCAATTTCTTTTGAAGCAAAGTCACCTTCGTTACTTCTATATAAACCTGTTAATTGCTTAATCGCATCATTAAAGCTAATTGTCTTTTCTTCTACAGTTGAACTTGATTCATTTACTGTTTCAGTTGTAGTGGTTTCCTTGCTGGTATTGCTATCTTCTTCAGTTGAAGACTCACTAGAAGTGGGCTTACATCCAATTAAGGCAATGGATGATAATACAAGTAATGTGGCTCTTAATTCTTTTTTCATAATTGTTACCTGGTTAGTTAAATAAAATATTTAATATCTAGAGTATTAGAAGCAAATAGAAAACTAGTCAACTCTTTTTTATAGTTTTGGTTCAAATCTTAGAATAATTTTAGCTGAAACGATGCCTTCTCCCTTAACAAAAACCTCAGTACTGAGGAAAAATGTAAGGCAAAGAGTCCATTTACTTTCGACTTTATGTCATTTTTCCATGAAATTACTTTCGACTTCGTGCATTTTCACATTTGTTTTTTTGTTAAAAAACGCCTTGTTATCGAATAAAATAGTTTGAAGATATATTGCTTTTGATATCATTTCATAAAATGTTATTCGATCCATCAATTCCTTGACAGCATATTTCTTTGTTGTAACTTATCTCTTCGTAAGGAGATTTTATGCCTAGATTAATTAAACCCTTAATAATAACTCTTCTATCTATTTCTTTGTTTTCCTGTGCGAATAATAGCAGCGATTCTTCTTCAATTGAAACTACCCCGTCATCTATCAATGAAGAATTAGCTATAACTCCCGTTTCATCTATTTACCCAGGGGAACAAATCCAACTAGAAGCAAAGAAAGGAAATAAGAAAGTCGATGCATCTTTTGAATTAATTAATCCTAGTAAGACATCTACTTTAACTAGTGATGGCCTATTTTATGCAGGAACTACTCCTGGTACATATCAAATAAGGGCTAGCTTTGAATCCGAAGTATCTAACATAGAAATAGTTGTAGATACTCCTATTTTAGATGATGAAGTGCTTGATATTCCTGTTTCTTATAAAACTAGTCTTAAATTAGAAGGCTCTTTAGCAGATAGCCTAGCAGTAAAAGAAGTATCGGTTGAATTTGTTAAAGACAAGGGGATGTTTATTAGCCTTGGCGATGGGGGAGTCTATATTGAAGATGGGGTTTGTTATAACTATTTAGTAGAAGATAATAAGGCTACATTTACATATGAGACTGATAAAGATAAAGAAGCTACTCCTGAGGCGATAAATGCAACATTTGATCTAAAGGGAGCGATTAATTCATCCCGTTACGAATATCTTACTTATTTAAAATCTAGCAATGAATTCATATTCCAGATGAATAAAGAAGCTGCTAGCAATACAGTCGCTGAATATGGATTATTCTTCTATATGGGTTTATTGCAGATGGAAGTTAATGCTGCTGTTATAGGCATTAATCCAGCTGATTTTACTTTTACTAATCTATATGGAGTAAAAGAAGGGAAACTATACAATCTTAATTTGACTCCAATTGAAAAATTATCAGTCGAACCGATAGTAGGTGTCCATTCTTCCCAAACTGCTTAAAAATCCCTTATTAATTATCGATTTCAATTATTTTCCTATATTAACCTTAAAATAACTTAAAAACAGTTATAAAGGTAAATTTACTTAAAAAGTCCCTTGAAATGGGGATTTTTTATTAATTTTGATAAAAATATTATAAATATTCGTTGTTGACTACTTTTATACCAAATTTAACTTATGGAAATCAAAGCGAAAGGAGCTTACATGAAAAATAATTATAAATTGGTATTATGCTTGGCTTCTTCCTTGCTCCTAATGGGTTGTGGAAACTCGAGAAGTAGTTCTACTACAGAAGATACCGGGACAAGTGAAGTAACAAATACAGATACTAAAGTTACTACGACTGAAACAACTACCCAAACAACCGAGGAAATAGTTGTTACCATTGATGAGGTCGCACCTCTTTTACCTGGAAAGAGTGTTCAGTTAGTCGCCAAAGTCAAAGGGGAAACAGTTACTGCTACTTGGGAAATGGTTACAACAGGTACCGAATCCGAAGTTAGTGCAACTGGCTTATTCAAAGCAGGTGCTTATGCAGAGGCAGTTGAAGTAAAGGCTAGTTATGAAGGGGCTAGCGCGACTACTACTGTTACTGTTGCTGCACCAACTCTAGATGAAGCCAAAATCAATGTTCCTTCTTCTTGGAGAGCTACAGTTGCTCTAGAAGGGGAAACTGATGCAAAACAAACTGTTGGAACTGTAGAATTTGTTGAAGGCAAAGGTGTCTTGTTAACTTCTGCTACCGAAAACAAGAGCGTTGGTTATCTAATTGAAGAAGGTGAAGTCTATCAATTCCAAGGAGATTTAACCAAGGCTACATTCAATTATGTTGCTAATAAGATCTCTCCAACAACTACAAAAGAAGACGTTGCCAAGTTATTTAGTTTAAGTGCTGCTGTCCGTGTTGATGAACTAGAATTCTTCTGTTTGAATGAAGAAAACAATACTTATGAATTTGATCCTCATTATAGTGAAACATATGAAGAATCTGCTATTGAATCATTAGTGTATTTTTTCTCTCTCGATAAGCTTGGATTCAATTCATTCACTGTTATTTTCGATGCCGAAACACTTACGTTTAAGGATATTGCCATTCTTGCTTTAGATGATGAAGATCAAGAAACCGCTAGAATGGAATTAGGTATTACTACTATCGAAGATTTCTCTATTACTGTTACGGGTGAACATGTTAGTGATGGTGGAGAAGGAACTGGCGGGGTTGAAGAACCATTCGAACCAGATCCAGTTACACCTACCCCTGATGCCCCAGCTACTGGAGAAGGAGAATAATTATTATGAAAAAGAAAACATTATTAATAGTCTCTACCTCCTTTGCCCTTGGAGTTGGAGTTATCGGTTCTGGCGTTGGTGCATTGTTACATCAAAAAGCTAGTGCTCCTGGCGTTATGGAAGATGCTACTCTTCCTAGCGATGAAATCGGAGCAAGGGTTAGACTTGGTGCCGAAGGTGATGCAACTACTGATCCAACTGTAGCTGCCCCAACTTTCGTCAATACTCTTGGATATAGATTAATTGATGAAGAAAGTGGCGCTAAATCAATCCGTGTCTATGCCGTTTTGAATGGATATAAAGGATTAAATAGCGCTTCTGTTACTAGAAAAGTCGAAGATTCAACCGGTGCTTCCGTAATGAAAGAAAAGACTATCGAATTTGGATATGTCTATTCTTCAATCAAAGATGCTGAATCCGTTACTTGGGATGATGCTTTACCAGCAGAAACCGATACAACTAAGAATTACTTTGTCGTATTCACTTTAAAGAATATCCCAGAAGCCCATTGGCTAGATAAATTAAGCGTTACCTTTGCCGTCGATAACGGTGCAATCGTTAAAAGTGCCGAAGCCCTTGCTAATGTCAAAGGCTTAATGGAACAAGAAGTTGGCGTTGGCGTCACTCTTGCCCAGGCTGAAAGTGGCGTTATCTTTGCCATGAAGAGTCATGGCGCTATCACTGAAGCTGTCGTTCCTGAAAATTATTATAAATATGAAGGACATGTTGCTACCTATGTTGGCAAAGTCACTAGATTAGGTGACCCTGACGATAATATGCATGGCGCTTTTGAAAACTGCTCGTCATTGACTAGCGTTACTCTTCCAGACACCATTACCGAGATGGGCGGATGGTCATTTTCATCTTCTTCAAAGTTGACAGCGGTTAGACTCCCACGCGACTTGGCTAATATTTATTCCAGTTGTTGGGGAGGCACCTATTCTCCTAGCAGCATAAAAAATATTGATTGGG
>JALEUF010000074.1 GCA_022781015.1 Caryophanales bacterium | reverse complement strand
TTCCCATCCCCACTCCTGATAGAATTCGATTCTGTGGTTTGCAGTTGAAGGAACATAATTAAATCCCCTTATCCAAGGATATTTGCTGTACCACTGCTTTGCTTTTTCTTTGCTCCATTTTCCCATTTTCATTTCCTCTTGGTAAGATTTTCCTTATTTTGGCTTATTTTATAAAGACTAAATAGAATGAATATTTACTAAAATTATTTGGCTAAACTTTATTTTTTCTTTCTAAAAGTTTATATTGAAAAGCGTGATACAGGTATTAGTAGAAGAACGATATAGGGATAACATTAGGTTTAACGACGCTTTTGAAGGTTTTAAAAGTGCGGTTCTAGCTAGAAAAGAATCCTATATAATTCTAAAAAACAAAAAGGATTTCGATCCTAAAGAAAGAGTTTTGGTTATATTTGGGATAAGCCTTAACTGGATAGAAGAAATATTTTCTTTTTGTAATGAAAGGAATATACATCCATTGATATTTGGATTAAGGCCTAAATTCCATCTAACCCCTTTTTCATATTTATCAAAAGATTATGTAATGTCGTTTTACCTTTTAACCAATAAGATTATTTCTACTTCAAAAGAAGGGAAGAAGATCGCCTTTATCGGTTTTAACCCTTCTTCTCCTCATGATTTATTTAAGAAAGAAGGTTTTCTTTTAGCGTGTAAGGAATCTAATGTCAGTTATGAATTCTTTGATAACGACGGAGATTCTAGCCTTTTGATTAAGAACTTGATTTCTAAAGAAGCTGAATTTGATGACATGGTTTTCGTTAATGATGATTTGCTTCTTTTATATATCTCTAAATCCAAGAATTCCATAAATAAAAATATGGCAGGATTTGGGGGCAGCAAACTAAAAGAATTCATACATGTCCCTTATATAACTGGAAATATCGATTATTTTGAAGCGGGTAAAGTCTTGGCTAATCTATTCTTCTTTTTATCTAAGCAAAAGGAAATATATTCCGTATCAGTTAAGATGCCACTCAAACTAACTTGCGATGTAACTTATAACCCTCCAAAGATTTATCAAAAGGAGAAAGATATTGATTTCTATCATGATAAATCGATTGAAGAAATTGACCTTGTAAATGAAACCCTCCTTAATATGGACGAGACCGATATCAACATTGTGATTCTATTAGAAAACGGCGCTAAATACGAAACTATCGCAGATGCCTGCTATATATCGCTTAATACAGTTAAATATCGTATTGGGAAGATGTTAAAAGTCTCAAAAAGAAAAAACAAAACAGAACTCCTTTCCTTATTTGCAAAATATAAGTTAGATTTCTCTTCCAAAGTATAAAAATTCACTTCTATTTCTTTTTCTTTTGGTCTTTCTAAGTGGAAGAAGTTTTTTAACAATTATTCATGGATGGTTAAAAATATGATCAAACACTTAGAAATAACAATTCCTACTTATGAAGTCGGTTCTAGCGAAGAGCTACCGATGTTTTTTGAAAGACGTAATTACCAAGGCGCTTCAGGAAAGATTTATCCTCTTCCTTTCACTGCCTCGATTTCTGATGAAAAGAAAGATAAGAAATATGATGCCTACGTATTGGAAAACAAATACATCAAGGCAACTCTTCTTCCTGAAATAGGAGGTAAGATTCATTCTATATTAGATAAGACAAATAATTATGACATTATTTATCATAACAAAGTAATTAAGCCTGCCATGGTTGGGCTTTGTGGTCCTTGGGTATCTGGCGGCATTGAATTTAACTGGCCTCAGCATCATAGGCCTACTACCTTTATTCCAGTTGAAAGCAAGGAAAAGAACGAAACAGTCTATATGGGAGAATTTGATAACTTCTTTTCAATGCATGGGACTGTTGGAATATCCATCAAGGAAGATAGGAATTATGTAAAGGCCCATATTATTGTTTATAACTCCACCCCATTTAGGAGAAGATTTATGTGGTGGGCGAATACTGCCGTTGAGATTAATGATAATTACGCGGTTGATTTTCCTCCCGATGTAAGTAGCGTCAATGACCATGATAGGCGTTGCGTTCTATCTTGGCCAATTGCAAAAGGTGTCTATAAGACTGTCCGCCCTTGGAACTTTGGAGAAGGCACCGATATTCATTTTACTAGAAACATTAAGGCCCCTACTTCAATGATGGTTTCTAAAGATGAATGCGATTTGGATTTCGTATGTGGATATGATTATGGGAAAGAAGCTGGGGTTGCCATGGTTTCTAATCACCATACCGCCCCTGGAAAGAAACTTTGGATTTGGGGCAATTCTCCTTTTGCTTCTAAGTGGTGTGAGAATCTAACTGATGATGGCAGTGAATATTGTGAACTTATGACTGGCTGTTATAC
>JALEUF010000064.1 GCA_022781015.1 Caryophanales bacterium | reverse complement strand
GACAATAATTATTCTTTTATTATTCTTTTTCCGTTAAAAAGAAAGGATTTTATTTATGAATAAAAAGAATATTGGTTTCTTCTTATCATTAGCTGGTGCCTTGGCTTGCTTAGCTAGCTGTGGTTGGGATACTTCTTCCTCCTCTTCTAGCACCCAAACTAGCTCTACTCCAAGTAGCGAGCCTCTTCCGCCTCCTCCAAGTATTGATGAGAAAGATTTTTCTGATTTAAAAGGTACTTTCGTTGGCAAAAGTGGCACAGTGAATCTAACTAATACAGGTTTATCTATCGATGGAAAACTAAGTTTGGATTTAATCCCTACCAAAGCCATTAAACTAGATTCAGTCGTTACTGATAATGAAGGGAATGAGACTACCTATAAGATAGAGGCTCTTGAATTTAATTCTGCCTATAATGAATTTGCCTATAGGGCCTATATTGATTTATATGGAGATGGCTTCTTCCATCTAGAAAAAGAAGTAGATGGAACTTTTACTACTTTAGATACATTTATGCCTGAAGTAGGTTATCTATCTGGTTCTTATAGTTCATTTGGGGATTCTTCCGTTTCCAATGTATATGACATCATTGATCACGACTTTGATTTTGATAAAGGCGTCTATCCTTGCTCTAGATATTTTCCTTTATATGCATCTTATGGAGCTTCTAATGAATTCTATTATGTTTCTAGGACTAGAATAGACAAAAACAATATCAAGTTCCCAATCGTTGTTACCATGGAAATGTATGATAACGATGATTATGGATATGGCGAGAATATCGTTCGTGCGATTAGCGATGAAAAAGGAACTGTAGGTTATAGGTTTGGTGATGAAGATACATCTTCAGTCACTGATTCAGGTGCACTTAATAAACAAGTTTTATTCGATGGGACTTCTACATTGACAGTAGAAATGGATGTCGTGAATAAGAAACTTACCTTAGGCGGCATAAGTGGAGTTTATTCTACCTATGTAGATGAGCAAGGTATGAGAGTAGATGTCAAATCTGGAGAAATTACATTCTCAATCAGGATTGGCGATCACTATGTTACCGTTACTAATAAAGATGTGACTAAGGTATATGCCTATAATTCAGTAAGCGAACTAGTTGGCGAATTCAAAAAGGATGGGAATACCATCTTGATTAGTGAAGGTGAAGAAGAAGGCAGCCTTGTTACTAAATATAATGGAACTACAGTAGATACAACCTATGTTATCCATAACAACAGGAAGTCGCTTAAGTTTGCCGTCGGTTCGACTGAATATATCGTTTCTCCTGATAGGTTAAATACTTCAATTGAAGTTACTTCTAATGGAACTAAGTCCTTCTTTATTAATGAAACTTTATTCCTTAACTATTTTGTCGATACGATGGTTATACATAATAACAAGGCCAAACTATCTATCGTAATTGATGAAAACCTAAAAGCTACCATAGGAACTAACTCTGGCGATCTCGCCCTTTCTTATTGGCATGGCCAAAGATATCCAAGCCTAGTTGGTAAGGTTGGCGATAAAGAAATCACGATTAAATTGATTCAACCTAATATCGGTTATTATGAGATTACTTATGGGGATGATGTATTTGATTCATTCTCCATGGCTACCTTAGATAAGGTATTTGGAACCTATTCATCTAATTATAAAGATAGGCTTGAACTTGATATCGAGAAGGTCGTAATCGATTCTAAAACCCTCTCCTATGAACTAAAGCCAATCTATCAAAAAGGAACCGGTACTTATACATTTGGCATCCAAGTAGGGGAAGTTGTTTATGAAAATAACCTTAATGGCTGCTTTATTACTAACGAGAAATCCTATGTCAAATTAGATGTATTCACTTCCGTATTCGGCACTTATAGCCAATATGCTAAATATGGAGAAGAAAACATCAAATTCCTTGATGGCAAGTTAACTCTTGATTCAGTTAATTCTTCTAATGATGGATTAGATAAAGATGTTGAATATAACTATCTAATCATGACCGCAGGGGATAATTCTAGCAAGGCCGTTATAGCATTTGAATATACGACAAATGAAGCCGGTGAAAAAGTCTATGTCTATATTTATTTCTACGAGACTTATGTTACTATCGTTTCTCAAAAGTATTATAAGAATGGTATTTATAATTCTTGGGGCACATATGCCGATGAATCTAATAGCAATGTAGTCTACCTTCAAAATGATTTTATCTATTATAACGGTAACCAAGATTTCATTACTTCCTGGAAAGAAACTGAAGCTGGGTTAGTTGCAACTTCTTCCACTAGGACATATACATTCAAAGATGGGAAGGTTAGCGTTAAAGAAGGGGAAGTAACCCTAGAATTAACTAGAAAGCTAACTTATACCGACTTTGATAAGTTTGTTGGGGAATATACTGTCGGAGAGAAGACTTTCTCCTTTGTTAAAAATGAAGTCGTAGGTTATAGTCTTGTTGATGGATCTACTAAATTTGATTTAACTTCAATGAAGATAACTGGGGAAAACGGCAAGTTAACCTTAATAGTTAGTTCCTTTTCGGCTAAATATAGCTTATCAATAGATTTGACTACTAATGAAGTAACGGCTTCTTATGATGCTGGATTATTGCCTCCTCCTCCGCCACCATTACCTTAATCTAAATAGTCATTAAACAAAAATAGCATTCCCTCGTGGAATGCTATTTTACTATATGACCTTCTTATTTTTGCTTTTTAAAGTCATTTTCTATATAGGTGATTATAGAAGTACTAAACCTTTCAAAGCTGAATTTATCTAATATTTCTTCCTTGATTGAAGAAGATATCTTATCTGGCTCTTCCATTATCTTTTCCTTTAGTTCGTCTAAAGAAGAGTAGAACTTAACCGGGAAAGAAGAATATATTTCCTTAAATACTTCAATCGAAGAAATTATAGGTTCAGTCCCTAGATATAAAGCTTCTAGAGGAGGCAAACCAAATCCTTCATATTTAGAAGGCAAGACTAGGTATTTAGAAGATGCGATTTCTTCGTATAGGTTAGAAGAATTTATTTCTCCAGTGAAGGTGACATCTTTATATTCGGATTCATCTATATTTAATCCTGTGATGAAGTTTTCTCTATTTCCAATTACTTTAAGAACCGGCTTATTTTCGCCTAGTTCTTCATATACTTTTAATAAATCCAAGATACCTTTATGTGGCTTAACATTACCTACATATGTAATTTGGTTTCTTTTGCTTATATTTGAAGTATCAAATTCTTGGATTGGCTTACCAATAGAAATGTAATTAGTCTCAAATTTATCTTTGTATTTTGGATAATAATGCAGGCATCTAGATTTAGTAAAGTTAGAGATACAGAATATATGTCTAGATTTAGAGGCACATCTAGCCAATAAAGTCTTCTTTATTTGATAATCAATAAAACCGTTCGTTGTTATTTGCTTTAAATCAAGGAATATCAAATCATGGATAATTGAATACACGGGTAGCTTAATTCCAAATGGAATAAGGAAATTAGGGATAAAAATGCAATCGCAGTTTTTATTTATATATTTCCAATTTGTCATTATCCCCTTTTTAGAATAAGGCTCGCTAGAATCAGAAAAAATATAGAAAGGGTGATATTTCTCTAATTTAGATTTATCTCCAATTAGATAATATTCATTTCTAGAGAAATCTAGATTATCTAGAAACCCTTCTAGAACTCTTCCGATTCCGGATTTACCAATATATCTACAATCAATTGCTATCTTCATTTTCTTTATTCTTACCTTTAAATATTTTCTTACGTAACTTTAACGCGAATGTGTTTACCAATTCTTCTTTAGTCAGTCTAATGAATATGTAATAGATAATTACTCCCACCAAGAAAAGAACCAAAGTCCTGAATGTTGCTCTAGTTATATAATCTTTAATTAATAGATTAACCCCAAATATTACTAAAGCCATGATTATTGATGATATAAGTGGCTTAATAGCTTTCTTGCATATCCCTTTATAATCTATTTCTTCAGTCGAGAATATAATACAAAGCAAGACAAGGGCGAAATTAGATATAGTCGTGGCTATTCCTGCCCCGAACGCTCCCCAAAGCTTTATAAAGAAATAATTAAGGATGCAGTTTAATGCCATTGATACAAAGTAGAATATCGATACTAGTTTTTCTTTGCCATACGGGAAGAAATATATAGAAGTAATTAAAGATGCGATAGGTAAGAACAACACGGTTGGGGTAAGTACATATAAGACATTGATGGCGGGAGAGAAGTCTGAACCAAAATAGGCTAGGATAAAGCTATCTCCAACAGTTAATAATCCTCCAATTGAAGGAAGCGCGATCAATAAGGCTAATTCAAACATGGTACTAGTCTTTTCTTTTATTTCTTTTTTCTCGCCATTTTTGTATAAAATTGCAATTCTAGATAATATAACCGGAGCAATAGCAGCGATTAGATTAGTAACTAATGATGTAATTTTAGTCGCCTGCTGATAAAAACCTACTTCAGAAGTGGAGGCTAGATTGCCTAGCATTGCTTGATCTAATAAGGTACAGATTTGAATTGCGGCGACTGGAAGTAAAAATGGGGCACTTCCTTTGGCAACTCTCCAGATATTTATCTGCTTGAAATCTGGCTTATTGATTTTCCCTTTGATACAGCAAAATAAAACTATATTAAGTATCGTCGCCTGTAATGATTTAATTAAGGTGTATATCCATAAATCTTGTTTAGTTCTTACAAATATAAAGATGCAAATTAAATAAGAAAGGCTAGAAATGAAAGTCGCTAAGGAAGTCCATTTGAATTGTTCTAACCCTTGGTAAAGATAAGAAATATCAAACATGGCATTAAGAAGTGATAAAGAACATATTAATAGCAATACATCATCGACTACATTTCCTAATGCATGGGTGAAATAAAGGATAAAGAAAACAGACGTTAATCCTAAAAAGAATAATGCCCTAGAGAAAAACACGCTCCAGAATTCATTAGAAAGGGCGTTCTTATCATCCCTAAGCTTGGATATATTCCTTGTTCCAAAATAAGGGAAGCCCCAGGTAATAAGCAACGCGAATATAGTGGTTATAGAATAAGCATAACTAAAAGATCCGACCCCATCAGGAAGAAGTATTCTAGCTACATATGGGGCGCTTATTAACGGAACTAGGTAAGTAATTAGCTGGATACCGAAGCTAAGTATTATATTAATTTTTAGACTTGGTGCTTTCTTTTCTTCCATAGCAAGTGTTAATTTTAAATGTTGGCCTAGTAAAAATCTAGGTTTATATAAATATATAGACCTGCCTTTTTAGCGTTTTTACAAAGATAAAATCAGTGGTTGTATTGCTTTTTCCCTCTTGCTGTGCGATAGTTTTCGAGTGTCGAAGAGACTTGAAGGGCGATATATGTTAACTGGATTAGTAATGGCAGGAGGAAATGGAGAAAGATTTTGGCCTCTTTCTACTCCAAATAATCCAAAACAATTCCTTTCCATATTTGATGATTTACCTTTAGTTAGGAAGGCTTACGATAGATTAAGAAAGATAATGGACCAAGATAAGATATTTGTCTCGGTCAATGAAATCCAACTTAAGCATTTAAAAGAAATAATCCCTGAATTGCATCCAGATAGAATAATTATTGAACCTGCAAGAAAAGATACAGCCGCGGCAATTGGATATGGATGCATGGTTATATCCAAATATTTTGACAATCCATTAATCGCAGTAGTGGATTCTGACCATATTATTAAAGATGAAGATGCTTTCCTAGATACTCTTGATTTAGCTTTTATGGAAGCAAGTAAAGGGGCCATTGTTACTTTAGGATTAATCCCAAATAGACCAGAAACTGCATATGGCTATATCCATTGCCCTAATTATAAGTTAGGCGTCCCTTCTATTTCGCTTGGATTTAAGGAAAAGCCAAACCTAGAGAAGGCTAAAGAATATTTTGCTTCAAAAGAATATCTATGGAATTCAGGAATGTTCATCTTTAGATATGAAACATTGATGGATGCCTTCAAATCATATTCAAATGAACATTACCAAACCTTATTAGAATTATCAACCTTAATAAAAAAGACTCCGGATTTGCGCTTATTACATTCTAAAGTAAGTTCGGTTTTCTCTCATTTTGCATCAATTTCAATCGATTATGCAATTATGGAAAAAGCTAGCAACATTGTTGTAATCCCTTCTTCTTTCGGTTGGTACGATGTTGGATCATATTCTGCCTTTGACGAACTTTATCCAAAAGACGAAGATGGCAATATTGCAGTCAAGGCGAAATACTTCAATGTCGATTCTAATAACAACATTATCATTTCAGAATCTAGAGATGTAGAAATAGGTCTATTGGGCGTGAGTGATATGGTTATTGTCGCATCTAAGAAAAAGGTTCTTGTATGTTCTAAATCAAGGGTGCCTGATTTAAAATTATTGATGAAGAAAGTAAACGAAGATAAATAAAATGCCAAAATTACTTCATATTACAAAAAGATATCCCCCATATATAGGAGGGATTGAGACTGTTTGTTTTGACATGGCCAATGCCCTGAAAGATAGATATGACCAAATGGTCTTGGCTTTTAATGATAAAGACGAAACTATTGATGAAATATATAAAGGGGTAAGGGTAGTACGCGCTAGCGTTTTCAAAGTAGTCGCAAGCCAACCTTTATCAAAAGATTATGGCAAATTATTAGATGATGCCTTTAGGAATTTTAAGCCTGACATCATCCATTTCGATTATCCTAATCCATATGCCGCTGCATTTTTATTAAAGGCCATGAAGAAATATAAATTCAAAGGCAAGTTCCTTTTGTTTTGGCACATGGATATAGTTAAGCAAAAGTTATTACGTTCTCTTTTTATCCCTCAGACAAAAGCTTTATTAAAAAGGGCAGATTTAGTAATCGCGACTTCCCCAAATTATTTAAAAGATACTTCGTTCCTACCAAAATATAAGGGACGTGTAGCGGTTTTGCCTTTAAAAGTAGGGGATGATAGGCTTGAATTTACTTCTTCCCAAAAGGAATTATCTAACCAAATAAAAGAAAAATATAAGGGTAAGAAAATTATTTTCTTCTTTGGAAGGCATGTTAAATATAAGGGCTTAAGGTATTTAATCGAATCAGATAAATATCTAAATCAAGATGAAGTAGAGATACTTATCGCAGGCAAGGGGAAACTTACAAATGAATTAAAAGAGCTAGCAGCCCCATATAAAAACATTGAATTCCTAGGGATTATTAAAGATGAAGAGATAAATGCCTATTTAGACGCTTGTTATTTGTTCGCATTCCCTTCGATTACTAGAAATGAGGCTTTTGGAATTTCTCTTGCAGAGGCACTTTATTTTGGTAAGCCTGCCCTTACTTTTACTATCAAGGGATCCGGAGTCAATTACGTTAATATAAATAACGAAACTGGATTAGAAGCACCTAATGAAGATGTTAAATCCTATGCCGACAATATTAATAAGTTGCTTCATGATGAAGCTTTATATAAAAAGCTATCTGAGGGGGCAAAAGGAAGAGCCCTAACTTTATTCTCTAAAGAACATTTCGTTAAGACCCTTGATGATATTTTTGATAAATTAGATTCTTAGTATTTCAGTTGGATTAAAAACCATTTAAGTTTTTCTATTTTTTCTTCTAGCAATTTTTGACTTTAGCTATTGTTTGTTTTAATTAATAAATATGGACTGAATATTTCTTTAATTTATAATTTCCTATTGTTATGGGATTAAAAGAACTAGTAGATAATAGCAAAGCAATAATTTTCGACCTTGATGGTACTCTTATTGATTCGATGAATGTCTGGAGTGATATCGATAAGGAATTCTTTAAGATGCATGATCTTCCTTTTGAAGAAGATTACCAAAAAGAAATAGGACATAAGGGTTTAAAAGAAATAGCGGCCTATACAAAATCTAGATATAACCTAAAAGAAAACGAAGATGAAATTATTTCTATTTGGCTTGATATGGCTAAAGAAGCATATGCATATAAGGTTCCTTTAAAAGAAGGGGTTAAATTATTTCTAGAATACCTGCAATCAAAGAATATAAAGATGGGTATCGCGACTTCTAATTCCTTGGAACTGACCGAATTGGTATTAAAGCATCATGATATTTATAAATATTTCTCTAAAGTCGTTACTGTTAATGAATTGAAGACTAATAAAGGTAGCCCAGAGATCTATTTACACATTTCGGATAGCTTTGGCTTAGTTCCTAGCGAATGCATTGTATTCGAGGATTTATTAACTGGTATAAGGACTGCTAAAAAGGCTGGATATAAAGTAGTTGGAGTAAAAGAAAAAGCTTCTTTAGATAAAGAAAAAGAAATAAGGGAAATCGCTGATTTATATATATCTAACTATAATCTTTGATTTTTGTTTGTTTAGTTCTTGATAAGGGTTATATTATGCCTATTGTTTTTATTTATGGATTGGCCAAATATCATTCTTA
>JALEUF010000019.1 GCA_022781015.1 Caryophanales bacterium | reverse complement strand
CTGGCTTGACCAAGGATATTGGGCCAAGAAATCGCCCCTATAGGAATTAATCACAGAGATGTTCCCGTTACAATATTCAAAATAGTCACAGGTGAATTTAGTTGGGTCTATTGCAATATAATTATGCTTCTTTACTAATATTTCATCGGCATTGACGGCAGTTAAAGAAGATTGCAGGTCAGAGAATATCTTATTTAAGTAGTCTTGGCTTTGCTGGTTATATTCTTTATCACCAAATAAAAGTTGCCCTGCTTCTTTTTTAGTAATTCCAGATCCTCTTTTGCAAATCAAATAGGCAAGAAGTTCCTTGCTTTTGCTACGTTTAAAGGAAACCGATTCCCCATCGACAAAGAAATCAAAATTGCCAAAGCAGATGGCTTTGATTCTATTTTGTCCAAATGATACTGGATAACGTAAATTATCTAGTTCCCTTTTTATGTCTTCTACGCTTACTGGCTTATTTATATATCCACTAGGATAGACAGAAAATGCTTTACCTGCATATTCGCTAAATCCAGTGACAAAGATGATATTTATCTTTGGGTTAGTCTTTTTTATGGCTTTGGCAAATTCGATCCCATCCATTCCAGGCATGGCAATATCGGAGAATATAACATCAACATGGTTATTAGAAGCATAATCAAAAGCACCCTTTTGTTTTAAATAAGGGACTACAGTTGCCTCTGGTACGGCACTTACTATCGCATTATATAAATACTTAAGGCTATTTTCTTCATCATCTAAAGCAAGGATAATCATTTTTTAACCCCCCCCCGACCGGTTTGAATTTGATTTCGATTTTTGTACCTTTATTCAGTTCGGAATTAATTTTCATTTCCCCATTAAGCAAGCTAGAGCATAGTTTGATGGAGTTATTGAGCCCAACGCTGACTTTGTTTTCGTCGTTTTTTATTGGATATTCAAACCCAACTCCATCATCTTCAACAATTATATGTATCAATCCCTCATAATCCTTGAAGGTTGATAATATGACTTTCCCTTTTCCTTCTTTTTGGAAAATACCGTGCTTAACTGAATTTTCTATTAAAGGCTGAAGCAAGAAACGTGGGATAAAGAAATCTTTCTCTGCTAAATCCATGACGAAATCTAGCTTATCTTTGAATCTACGTTTCTCAATCCTTAGATATGCCATTATGGAATCTATTTCTTTAGTAAATGGGATTAAGGATGAATCAGATATCGAATCTATATTGGAGCGAAGGTATTTAGATAAATCCATCGTTGCCTGCTTTGCTTCTTTTGGATCTTCATCGCAAAGTACTGCGATGGTAGTCAACGCATTGAATAAGAAATGAGGATGCATCTGCGATAAAATAAGTTTCGTATGCGTTTGTAATAACTCTTCCTTATTTTGTGAATAGATATATGTTTCCTCACTTATCATGAAAATAAAGGCAATGACAGTAGAGATAAACATCGAAACCATGACTATCGGGAATCTATAGAAGAAGAATTGGGCAATTAAGGCGATTAGACATAGGCCTACATAGGCAAATAGGCATATCCTTTGCCTAAGCATTATTTTCTTTCTATAGATAACCAATAAAATAAGGCTGAATGCAGGTAAGCTAGTGCCTAGTATTTGATGGATAATGAAATATTGCCCCCTTACATAGCTATTATTTGCATCTATCGTGTAATAATAGCCAAAAAATAAATTAATAAATAAAACTGTTGTAGCAATAGCAAATATCGTCCAAATGATTACTCTTACTATCTTTAGGTTTGTTCCTGCTTGTTTTAATAAATGAAGGAAATATTCAATAAGGAAGCACCACATCAAATATCCAAATAGATATTGGAAGAAAACAATGACTTCTAGGAAAAACCTGATGTGTTTCCCTTCTACCCCATTCATCCCATAAGAGGCCGCCAAAAGCAAGGAAAGGAAAAATTCGCAAACAAATATCCTACCAAAAAATGGCTTTGTATCCTTGCTTATTGTCTTAACCATAAATAAAACAACTAGGCAAAGCAAGCAAAAGAAGGATATGAAGCCAGCAATTGACATATTAATAAGCTTATATTGCAAGATATCTAGATAAACCATAATATTTCCATGCATTCTAAAGAAATTAGAAGCCTATTTTCGCTTCTAAATACCTTAAGAATAATCAATTCATTCGAATGAAGTCAATTCCCCGCTTTCCTTATATATTAATTACGATAAAAAGGTTATTTTTCAAGAGTCTTTATTAATAATTAGTTAAAAACTAAGCGTTTATTACATAAAATCGACTTAATAAGTGAGCTTTTTTTATTATGGTAGAAAAAATTATATGTATAATGTGAGCGGGGTCAAAGGAAAAATTATGAAAAGAAGCATCTTTATACCTCTAATCGGATTAGTAATGACTACTGCTATTGTCGGTAGCGGTTTTTCTGTCTTCTATTTCTATGACCATGAAGTTGCAACTAATGCTAATGGCAATGTGGATGTAACCGATAAGATTGACGGCAAAGGATTCATCAAGAAACAATTAACATATATTGATGAAACTGGAAACGATGCTCAAATCGAATTAAATGATTCCACTTTATTCGAGATTTGTCTTGACCAAGGCGAAAAAGATCCTTTGGAAATACATACAAATAGCGTTGAAGAAAATGGTATTCCACCTTATAACACAAGGGGAATATATTTTGAAACCAATGGCGGATATAGGGTTAAATACCTACATCTAGATTATTATATATCCGTTATTGCATATAACGAATTAAACAAATCCAATGTAGGAAGTAGCTATACCACTGTTATCGATATTGCTTCTCCTTTATCTAAATATATAGAAATAAAAGATAGCAACAATGCAGGTAGTAATAGTCCTGCTACAAAAGAAACTAAGTATTTCTCCCAAGTTGGAGAAAACCAATTGATAATAGCCGGAAACATAATCGGCGCTAATGCATTGCCTCATAACGAGGAAATCGACATGTCTGGTGTTAGTTATTATAAATTCCCAATGACCATCAATTTGGATATCAATAGCAATTACGTAGGGAATATATTCCAATATAAGAAAGATAAGAAACCTACTAACCAAACAGATTTCGGAATAATGAGGGATGAACTATATTCCACTACTGATAAGTTATTAAAATTTGAAACTACTGTCCAATTTGTTTCCTAAATCAAAGAAGCTCCTAGACAATCCTAGAAGCTTCTTTTTTATCTTCCTATTAGTAATTGAATGGTTCAGCTACTCCATCTTGAGTAGTCTTTAAGGTATATAGATTGCCTTTTGTAATATTAATTACTGGGCTAGATAAGTCGAAGGCAACGCCATTGAGAGTAACTTTGGCATTCAAATTAGTCACTTCATTATCGCTAGGCAATAAACTAGACGGGACCGTGTATGTAGTGTCTACAGAATGTTGTTGATAGAAATACACTGACTTAGAAGTATAGTCAACCATATATTTCTTAAATAGTTCTGGTGCTTTGTAATTGATTTCCCTTTGATAGATAACGAATGCACGGGTCGCTTCTTTTATTGGTTCGGCATAATAAGTTTTTGTGGCGCAAGTGAATACTTCTTCTTCGGTTACTTTTTTCTTCAAAACTTCATCATAATATAGATTTACCCCTAAAGCAGCTCCGGCATCCGCTACTTTTTCTCCAATTGGCTTTGAAGTTGAATTAGCATAGCGATATCCACCTTCAAATATAATATTAATTCTTCCATAGATTGCTTCAGTTGGAACTGGTTTGGTTTCAAAGTCAACTGAAGTATATAAGTCATTATCAAACTCATATTTGAACTTGATGGTGCTATCATCAACCATTTTCATAGGCTCTTCTAAGGCAATTGAATCGACGGTACTTTCGCTTCCAAATGTAAATTCCCTAAGCTTGTCTTTATCGAAAACGAATTTATATCCGCCTTTGACAATGCCAAGTTTCATTCCTTCGTTATTGTTTTGCTGATAAGCAGTGCCTTCTAACGCCAATGTATATAAATTGTCTTTAGATTCAACGTCGATTTTTATATTGCCAACTTCTGCTGCATTAAGTGAGAATATCTTGGCAAAACCTTCATTTAATTCGGCAAAGCTATTAATCCTAAGAAGGATTTTGGTAAATGAATTGTCACCTTTATAGAAGAAACTTCCAATAGTCTCCCAAGGATTAGCTAATTCAGCTTCGGCATAGGTCTTATCTACGATATTAGAAGTAACTACTCCTTTATTATCTTGCTCATAAACGGTGTATTTATCTTCTTCTATTTCTAGTTTCCGTAATTCAGTCTTCTCTGTCCAAGTTTCATTTGATGGATCATATTCCCCACTAACGGCTTTTTCGACAAATTTTCCGCTAGCTAAATCAGAAGCGGCATTAGTAATACTCCTTTCTTTCGCCCCACCATAATCAATAATGCTAGATGATTCTAAAGAAAGGTTTCCTTTGTATTCATTCGTATTTTTAATCGCTTTCTTAATTATGTTATAGATTTCATTCTTATCAGCATCTTTTACATAACCACAAGTTGAGCAGGTATAGAATCCATCATCATTTTTAGCAAATGTATGAGGTGCGAAATCAAAACGAACGTTTTTGTCGCAACTACATGCATGATAATGTCCATATTCATCTTTTGAATATGTTGTTGATGGGGTGTGTTCATGTGTTTGAGTTGGGCCAGGATTGCTACTAGTGATACATTCTTGATTGCCACAAGAGAAAGCAAGCAAAGGCATTAGAAGCAATATAGTCTTTGTATAAATTTTCATAATTAAAACTCCTAACTAAATACTACCTAAAAATATTTATCTACGTAAACAAGGAATTTTTAAAATATAGAAACTGTCGAAACTTTATTTTTTTCAAAATCCATTAAGGACGTGTATCAATTTAGTTAGTTATTATTCCATTTATATAAATAGCAATCCTTATCATGAGAATAGATTATTCCTATCGCTTGTAAGTAAGAATAGATGATTTTTGGACCGCAATATTTAAATCCCCTTCTTTTCAATTCAAGTGATATTTCCATTGATAAAGGGGAACTAACCATATCTATTTCATAATATGTCTTGCCTTTGGTAAATGTTTTAAGAAAATCATAAAAGGAGCCATATTCCTTTTCTATTTGGTAATAAAGCTTTGAATTGGAGATGCTTGCTAATATCTTGGATTTATTCCTGATAATCCTTTTGTCATTGCAAAGGAAATCTATTTTATCTTGGCTATATTCTTTTACTTTCCTTATATCGAAATCATCATAATCCTCTTTAAAGGCATCGATTTTGTTTAGGATAGTTTCCCATGATAATCCTGCTTGAAAAGATTCTAGGATAAACATCATATACATGTATCTAGAATCAAAATTGGGTTTACCCCATATATTATCGTGATAATCAATATATCTAGGATTAGAAGTGTTACACCACTTGCACCGCTTCATTTATATTTTCCCTTCTCTTTTATCCTTTAATAATCTAGAGATAGGAGAGAATATCGAATAATAGACTGGAATCAATAACAAGATTAACCAATATGGATGCCATAAGGCAAATGTTGTGCCTAAGAATAGATAGACTATCAAAGCAATCGACCATATTGGGAATATATTGAAATCTTTTCTTACTATTGCTCTATAGACATTTCCAGGAATTGAACCAAATAGGATTATAGGAACAAAAACTACCCAAGAAGAATATCCAGAAGGGAATGAGACTTTAAACCAAACTAGGGATAATAATATATAGCAAAGCAATGACACTCCAAAAGAAGACGAATCTATGACGGAAGCGATTCTATCCTGCAATCTTTTCTTTTTCTTATTATTAACTTCGTCTACATCAATTACTTTATTATCTTTTATATCAACCCTAACGCCATTTTCATCAAATTTTACTTTCATAAATTAACCTCTTTGATTGAGTATACACCTATATAAATTTAATGCTTTTACTTTCTTTTTAACATAGTTTTGCTATCAAGAGTGAAAAAGGTGAACATTTTAGAAAGTTTTTATTGCATTTGCCTTTCTCTCTTAATAGAATATGTAACGCGCTTAAGGCGCGATAAGCGCTTGCTTAGCTCAATGGTAGAGCAATCGGCTGTTAACCGATCGGTTGTAGGTTCGAGCCCTATAGCAAGCGCCACTGGCCTGTTGGAGAAGAGGCTTAACTCATATCCCTTTCAAGGATACATTCATGGGTTCGAATCCCGTACAGGTCACCAGTAGTCACTTCTAGGATTGATTAAGGTCAATCCTTTTTTTGTTAAATTCTATTTTATCCATCGTTGCAGGTTCGAACTCTCGGCTCATAATTAATCTGTAAGTGTAAATTTTTGTGCGGTAGTTATTGCAAAAAACGCAACCACTTCTTCCGGTGGCAAAATATACCCTATAACTTATTATGATTAAGACATCATCAATTACGTTGGATATGAATCGAAATCGAAAAAAGGATTTTATTATTTGCAATAGAGAAGCCAAAAGAGCGCAAATGCCTTAGATAATCGCCATATCGAAGGGCAAAAGCCTAAACAAAGTTCTTAGCCATTAATTTAAATAATAAACATAAAAACAATTAATTTTATTGAAATACGCTTCTTCTTGTTCATAAGGGAATCAAAAATAAAGAAACAGTATTGTTATGCTCAATCAATGCGATAGATACTTCAGTTGTCAACGAATCCTTGATAACTGAAATAAAATTAGTAGAAGATATCAACAAAAGCAATTAATATTTTGCCAATCGAAATCAACTAACAATGTTTTATCATATACACCGCAAAAACGGCTGAAATTCAGGCGTTTTCAATAATAAATTTCATTTATTTCAAAATGATTTTATCATTTAA
>JALEUF010000004.1 GCA_022781015.1 Caryophanales bacterium | reverse complement strand
GCTTCTTCTAAGCTACCTATTGTATTTACAGGTTCAGCTGGAACTGGAAAAACATTAATGTCAGTCGCCCAGTATGTTGATTCTAAAGACAAGGGAGGTTCGATTTTATATCTAACATATGAGCCATCCTTATTAAATAATGTTGATAAGATGTTTCATTCTCTAGGGGTGAAAAACCCATCCTCTTATACTTATTTATCATTAATTTCTTCGATTTTAGATATAGATTTATCTTCTTCATATGCGGGATTAGCTAAATTTAGGGATTATTATTTTAATTACCTAAAGAAGCATAAAGATGCGAAGAAAGTATTTTCTAGTTATGAAGAAGGAGATGATTTATGCCTTGCTTCTTATTGTTTTTATAATGGGGTGATAAGTGGTTCGTCTAGACTGCTTGATAACAAGAAGAAAATCTTGACTAGAGATGAATTTTTAGAATCAATAAGCAAAGAAGAAGCCTTCTCTAATGAAATAAGAAACAAGATGTACGATATAGGTAAATCCTATTATGAATATCTAGTTAGCAGGAAACTTTATTCAGACGGAATGCTTGCAAAACTCCTATTAAATAAAGAAAACAAACCAGTTTATGATTGCCTTATTATTGATGAATATCAGGATTTGAGTGAGATTTGCTTTGCTTCTATTTTATCATTGCTTAAAAAAGAATTGCCTTTAAGGCTATATATGTTTGGAGATGATAACCAAACTATCCAGCCAACATTATTTTCTATATCTAGTGCAGAATCTATCATCAAGCAATTATTAGAATTCAAAGTAAAACTAAACAAGGAATATCTACCTTCTTCCTATCGAAGCGGACCAACTTTAATTAATTACATCAATTCGATTAATAAGGTTAAACAGCATTGCATTGGTAAGCAAAACAAGGAAAAGGATATGGAAGAATCTTCTTCTAGGGAAGATGAGAACGATTTATTCGTGTCCTATATCGATAAGAAGCCCCTCTTTGATAGCTTTGTCAAAGAATCTTTAGAACATAACTCTGACATTGCATATATATTCCCTTCTTTAAAAGAAAAGAATGATTTTATAAAACATTTTTCTTCATTAGGAATTGATTTAAATATCTTAGAAAACATTACCTATATAGTAGAAGAGGCTAAGGGGATGGAGTGGGACTTTGTATGTCTAGTTAGATTCCTTTCATCTTCCAAAAATAGCTTTGATGCGATGCTAGAAAAATCTAGCGGCAAGCATTCTTCTTTCCACAGGATGTTATTCAATAGGCTTTATGTAGGCCTCACTAGGGCTAAAAATAAGATAGTGATGTTTGAAGATAATCTTTCTCCATTAATTTCTTCGACATTGCTAAATACCCCTAAATTAATTGCAACAAATGAAGAAATGAAGGGCTTATTTGAAACTTCTTCTAGTTTCTCTTCTTGGATTGAATATGCGAAGAGACTTTTTAAGGCTAGACAATATCAACAAGCCTATCTTTCTATCTGCAGGGCAAAAGATAATTGCCCGAAAGAGAGTTATTTAGTCGCAGAGACTTATGCAAATTACGAAAAAGAATTCAATTCATCTATATTTACTAATGCAAATAGATATATAGATATGTTTATATCTAGAAACGATTTATTTACTTTAAAAGAAGCCTATAAGAGACTAGGTAATAAGAAAAAATCTTCCTTATTGGAACTTTGCTTTAAAGCGAATGTAGATGCATCGGAGTTAGTTAATTCTTTTGCTAAGAATGTTGAATTATGTTCATATATGGAGAAAGCCTTCTATTTCGATAGAGTTGCCTCCATCTTAAATAAAAAGATAACAAATAATGTAGAAAGGATATTAAAAAATGGAAAACGCGGACGATAAATTAGTTAGGACTTTAGAAAACCTAGAAAACATCTCTTCTTACCTAGAAAGAATAGAAGAAGTCGAGGATAACTTTGATTCTAAACTAGATGATATTTCTAGTAGGATTGAAAAGACTTTTGATAGATCAAAGGAAGTCTCTTCTAACTTAGCAAAACTAGAAGGTTCGCTTAATAAATTCGAAGAAGTATTATCCAAGCTCAATTTATTAAATGAAAAGCTATCTAGCTTAATCGAAAAACTAGATAAAGTAGATGCAAAAGAGATAATAAAAGGCTGCGAGAATGTTAATGATTCAGTCTCTAATTTGATTCAGGAAATGAAAGCCGTTACTGCTAAAAAGAAAGAAAAAGGAAGCAAGAAGAAATAGTGAAACGCGATCCTATTGTTAACCATAAGGTAATGGCGTCCATTAAAGGCAAAGATACCAAGATAGAATTAGCCTTAAGAGAGCAACTTAAGAAAGAGAATATCTATTATTTCAAGAACTATAAAAAGCTTATTGGAAAGCCAGATATCTATATTCCTTCATCTAATCTAGCTATTTTTGCCGATAGCGAATTTTGGCACGGCTATAATTTTGATATAGCTAAATCTTCAATAAAAACCAATATACCTTTCTGGGTCAATAAGATTGAAACCAATATAGCTAGAGATAAAAAAGTAAACGAAACACTGCTTTCTAAAGGGGTGGGGGTACTTCGCTTTTATGGGTTTGAAATTGAAAAAGAGCTACCCCGTGTAATGGAAACTATTATTTCTACCCATAACGAAAGAAAGCAAATCGTAGATAGAATTAAAGCTATAAAACAAAAGACTACTCTAGGTTATATAAAGATTGATGATAAATATCTTTTCCTTTATCGAAACAAAAAGAAGAATGATCCAAACGAAGGAAAATATGTTGGAATCGGAGGTCATTTTGAAAATGGTGAGAATAGATATTCTTGTTTAAGAAGAGAAGTAAAAGAAGAAACTTGTCTAACAATCAAAAAACCTAAATTTCTTGGAACAATCTATTTCCTTAATGATATTTATGAAGACGAGACGATGTTCCTTTTTGAAATTGATTCTTTTGAAGGGAAATTATCTTCTTTTTGTAATGAGGGTGAGTTCAAGTTAGTCAAAAAGGAGGACATTCTTGATTTGCCTTTATGGGAAGGAGATAAGGTTTTCTTGCCGCTTCTAGGCAAAGAAGAAAAAAGACCATTTGAACTGACTCTAATTTATAAAAAAGACCGATTAGAAAAGGTTATTGGACCATTTTACAAGTAAATGAAGAAAACATTTATTTAACTTAAAAAGGTTAAATAATTATTTCTTGCCTATTGAAACTATTTCGATTTCAAGTTTAAATATCCTTGCTCTTAGATGGCCCGACCCCTAGACTATCTAAGGGCTTTTTGTTTATATGGAAAAAGAAATATCATTACCAATTAAAGTTATTGAAGAAGATGCAGCGACTTTAGGCTATGTATTTAATTCAATTAAAGAGATAGATAAAAATAAGCATGATGATAAGACGCTTATTCTATTTTCTTGCATAGCTAGCTATTCTCCAAAGGAATCTAGCGAATTAGATTATTATTCTCTTTTACTTTCTTCTTATTTAGAAGATAAACTTGAACAATTTAGCGAGGGCAAAATATCTATTCCCCATTTTGATCCATATCTAAATGTATCTCCATTAGAAGAAAAACTTTCTATAGCGGCTTTAATATCAAAATCGTTTGAACTAGCCATTGGAAATGGTTTGGTTTCAGATGTTTTTGATTATATTAAGACTTGTCTAAATTTCTCAGGTTCATTTCTAGAACCAATAAAGGAAGCTTTATCAAGAAAAAATAAATCCAAACAAGAGGAAGTAGATAAGATTATTGATGAGCATTATATAAAAAATCTAGGGAGAAGAGGATTCCTCTCAACCCTAGATTCACTTGAAGATTACCTTCTTCAAATTAGATATAACTTTTAATCTAGCATTGACCACATTGAAGTGAATGGACTTACAAATATGGTCTTGGCTGAATCATATTTTTCTAATAGTTCCTTAGAAAGATATTTCCTTTTGACTGCGATTTGATAGACATAATTATCAAACCAACCTCTAGAAGCGACGAAATATCCTCCCTTTCCAACATCTTTCCCCCAGGAATTCTCTACTTTTAATTTATCGATTTCCCCATTTTTATTGGTTCCATATCCAACAAAAAGCATAGCGTGGGCATTAGTGGCAACCCTATAATCAAGCATCTCTCCCTTAGAAAGGATATTTTCATAGCCGAATAATCTTTCTTTATCGATTAGATTAGTTGTTAGATAGCCATTCTTTCTATCTGAATCCCTTCTAACATCTCCTGCAAACCATAAGGCATCTTTATTGTCCAAACTGTCTTTTATAGCCTTGATGAATTCTTCTTTGCTAACTTCAAAATTAGTAACTAAAGGAGATCCTTCGACATTGTTACAGTCTTTTGATGCAACTTTTGTATATAAAGGATAGATAGAAGAGGAAGAGGATGTTAATAAGATATATTCATCAACTTCATCTCCGATTGTCATCTTTGCAAATTCAAGTGGGGTGATATCAAATAGTTTAACTACCTTCTTATCTTTATCCGTATAGATGTAATCGAATTTCTTAAGTGGTTCGCCTAAGGCAATTGAGATTACTTTATAGGCTTTCTTTAGATAATCTTTCTTTATTGAATCAATTTCATCATTATTTTTTGCATTTCTAATTAATTTAGCGGCGCAGCCAAGCAAATCCACTAAAGTAGAATTTAGCGAATCCGTGTTATCGCTACTAAAAGAACCATCCATTAAGCCATGTGGGACTAATCCATATTTCTTGACTAGATTAACAAACATCTGGAATTGCCCCCCATCGGCAGTGATGGTATTCAAGCAATAGATGTTATAAGGATCATCTAATGGTTTATCTTTATATTCTTCGATTCTATTTAGGGCTAAGTTGAATTTTTCTAGCTTATCATAGAACTGTAGGTAGCCTTCGCTAAATTCAAAGTTTTCGACATTGAGACTTTCCTGTGCTTTGTATCTAAGCATATTCAAGGAGGCAAACATCCAGCATCTCCCTGAATGCAATTGGTTAGAAATCTTGTTTTCTTTTAATTCGACCTCAAAAACAGGATTGACTAGGTTGAAATCTATTCTTTCTGATGCCTGGTTTATTGATGTTGAGTATAGGATTGATGATTTTAGGTTATCTTCTTTAGATAATTTTTCCTCTATTTCATTAATATTTAATATGTTTTCCATAATGATTACCTTCCAAGGCAATATCCTAGGTCAAAGTTAGGAAAAAGTCTATCTTAATGAATATATTTATTAATCTAGTTTAACTTTTCTAAATTTGGTCTAGAATTTTACTTGGTGATAATTATGAACAAAGATATTTACGAAACTAGAATTAACCAATTAAGAAAGAAACTACTAGACAACAATTTGAAAGGTTATTTAATCTCGACAGGAGATCCTCATATTAGCGAATCTCCTTCAAGCCATTATGCTTCTTTACTATCTTATTATTGTCCTTTTAAAGGAGAGAATGCGGATGTGTTTATTTCCTTGGATAAGGCTATTTTATTTGTAGACGGCAGGTTTGGTATATCTGCTAAAAAGGATGTTGAAGGAACTCCTTTTGAAGTAATCGATACTTCTAAAATAGATACCCCATTAGAAAAAGAAATAAAAGAAATGAATGGATATCCTTTGGGATTAGATTTCTCTTTGTTTCCAATTGGGAAGGCTAAGAAATTATCTAGCAAGGGAGAGATATTTGATTTAAAAGATGAAGAGGCTTTTAAGTATGCACCCAAATTATCTTCTTCCCCTTTATTTGAATTAGACGAAGATGCAACTACTCTAGACTCTTTAGCAAAAATAAATGTCTTAAGAGAAAAAATGAAATCTTTGGATTTAGATGGATATGTAGTTTCTGACTTGAATGAGATTGCTTATCTTACTAATCTTAGGGGTGATGATTTACCTTATACTCCTGTTTTCTACGCCTATTTATTTGTAAGTTTATCTAATGCATATTTATTTTTTGATACATCTAGGTTTAGCAAATCCATTAAGGGCGTGGATGCGTTTTATCCCTATTCATCATTTTCTTCTTTCCTAGAAAAGACTAATTTAAATCGAATCGGATTAGACATAAATTCAGTAAATTATGAGATTGACCGGTTATTAAAAGATAAGGCCGTATATGTTTCTTCTTTAATTGAATTAGATAAGGCGATCAAAGGAGAGAAAGAAATCAAGAATACAATTAAGTCCCAAATAGAAGACGGGGTGGCTTTGACTAAGTTCATCATCCATTTTAAAGATGAAGTTAAAAAAGGAAGTGATGAACAATCTTTATCAAATTTACTTCATTCCTATAGGGAAAAAGGGGCTCATTTTATTGGAGAATCTTTTGAAAATATAGTCGCGGTTGACTCTAATTCCGCCTGTATGCATTACGCTCCAAGCGAAGAGATACATTCTAAAGTAGATAGCAACTCTTCTTCTTTGTTGATTGATTCAGGTGGCCAATATAAATATGGTACAACTGATACGACTAGGACATTCGCCTTGTCTAATCCAAGTGAAGAATTTAAAAAAGATTACACGTTGACTCTAAAATGCCTAATCGCCTTATCTAAGACTATATTCCTTGATGGAGCAAATGGAAGAAGCCTAGATGGCATTGCTAGAAAATTTATGTGGCAAGAAGGAATGGATTATAAATGTGGCACTGGGCATGGGGTTTCTTATCTTGGCCCGGTTCATGAAGGACCGAATGGATTTAGATATAAAGATGTCTATATGAAAAATGATGGGGCTAAGATTGTCCCAGGAATGGTTACTACAGTTGAACCAGGTGTCTATAAAGAAAATAAATATGGGATTAGAATCGAAAATGATTTGCTTTGTGTTCCTTATATTAGCAATGAACTCGGTACATTCTATAAATTCAAGACTATAACATATGCCCCGATTGAACTAGATTCAGTTGAGTTATCTATGCTAGATAAGCAAGAAAAAGAATGGTTAAATGCCTACCACAAGGAAGTATATGAACTACTTTCCCCATTCATGGACAAAGAAGAAGTTGAAGTCTTGAAATATCTAACAAGATCTATTTGAAATCGTATTTGACTAACTGGCAATTAGAAATGCTATAGGAGATGAATTCATCATTTTCCATATCGAAAAAATATGAATTTACAATCCTAGACATTCCTCCATGGGCAACTACTAAAACATCATTTTTGGTCGCCTCTTCTTTTATCTCATCCAAAAAAGAATAGACCCGTGCAGCAACTTTTAGATAAGATTCGCCTTTTGGATAGCAATAGGCAAATCTTACTCTTTGCTTTTTATAGGCTTCTAGATGTCTAGAAGTTCCTTCCATTAGACCATAGTTTTCTTCTCTTAACCTATTGTCTATTTTTAATTCCATTCCTAAGACTTTTGCAACCTCATTAGCAGTTTGTCTTGCCCTTAATAAAGGGGAGACATAGATAGAAGAAAACTTCTTATCTTTAAGTTTTTCTGCTAATTCCTTTGCTTGTTTGAATCCAGTCTCATTCAAACTTATATCAAGACTGCCTTGGATTAGGTAGGCTAAGTTATAATTGGTTTCCCCGTGTCTAGTGAAATATAATGACATACTAATTTCCCTTTTTTGGAAAGAAAACTAATTTTATAACAGGGACAATCATAATAGCAACAGCGGCAATCCATGCCAAAGGGTCGGCTAGAGCTACAAATAGATAAGATAAATTGGAAGCATTTGAATTAATCGGACCTCCATTTACTAATGCAGGAACAAATAGGCAAATAAGAGTTCTAGCAACTAATTCCCCGACTCCAGAAAGGAAAGAGAATAATGGCTTTTCAAATCCTTGGAGAATATTTCTGGTCAAGAATAAAATCATCAAAATTATCATGAACGGAACTGCTATATATAGGTATAGGTTCCCATATTTGATGGAATTCTCATTTATCTTATCTTTTGAATAGAAGACATACAGGTATCCGCCTTTAATAGTCGATAATAATCCTATAAGCATGATTAATATCCATAAGACTAATCCAATTATGAACGATATTATTGTACCTTTCTTTATTCTGTCTATTTGCTTAGCTCCATAGTTTTGTGAAATATAAGAAAGTACTGCAACTCCTAAGGCATTTAAGAAGCACATCAAGAAGCCAAATACTTTTGAAGCAGCCCCATATCCAACTTGGGCAGGCACCCCATTAACTAGAGTTCCATCCGGATTTATATCATAACTATTTACTGCTCTTTGCATGATGATGATACCAATTTCTAATATCGAGAATTGGAAGCCTAATGTTAAGCCGTTTTTTAGATGCCTCATTAAGAATGGAGAAGAGAATTTCCAGTCTGTTTTCTTTATTCTTAGCCATTCATATTTTTTATATGTATAGATGATTGCTGCAATAGCTGCTAACCCTTGTGAGATGACAGTAGCCCAGGCACTTCCTGCAACTCCCATCTTAAATACAACGATGAAAAGCAAATCGAGGAAGACATTTATAACAGTAGATGCAACTAATATTACAAATGGGGAGAAAGAATCTCCTAATGCCCTTAATATCGATACCATTAGGTTATAAAATACCTGTGCAATAGTACCGATATAGATTATCAAAACATAAGTATAAGCGGCGTTATATTCTTCTTGCATGATTGCATCTAGAGGATTATCCACTATGTTTATCATTTTTAGCATAGTAGGGATTAGGCAAATTCCAACTACAGTTAAAATTAAAGATACAATGATGCAAAGGATAATTTGAACGGCATAGCTTTTTCTTGCCCCGTCAACATCTTTTGCCCCGATTCGTTCCGATATAACAACTGAAAAACCTGAAGTAGCACCAATCCCAAATTGGAGGATAATCCAAACCAATACGCTACTAGAAGAGACTCCAGCGACTTCTTGCTGTGATAATGTCTGTCCGACAATTATTGTGTCGGTAAGAGTATATATTTGCTGAAAAATCATTGACAAGACAATTGGGACAAAGAATGCTAGTAATACCTTTAGGATATTCCCTTTTGTGAGGTCGATTTGGTCGAATAGAGATTTGAATTTCTTAAATAGATTTTTCATACGCGAGTATTGTATTGATTTATTTTTATTCTTCTAGACGTATTTAGGGTTTGTAAACGCTTTTAAATAATTATGCTATTAAAATAATAATTTTAATTGTTCGATTTGTTCAATATAGAAGTTTATAATCAAAAGGCAAAAGGAAAAACCTATGATCAAACAAATTAAAGACGCTTTCTTACTTTCCAATTCCTCTTTCTCTTATCTAATC
>JALEUF010000001.1 GCA_022781015.1 Caryophanales bacterium | reverse complement strand
CCTAAAACTAGCGAAGATAGCGTTAGCGATAAATTCACCCTCCAAATATTCACTGGCGGTTATGGCGATGCCCCATGGAAATATGCCTTAAAGGAATTTGATAAGCTTTATGGCGATAAATATACCGTTATTGCCAACATGGATAATAATGTCAATAAGACATTTGCCGATAGATGGAAAAACGGGAATGAACCTGATTTTGTCTTCCTTGATGGTAGCGATATCGATAAACCTAACTGGCTTAGCGAAGGTCTTCTAGAAGACTTAACTCCATGGCTAGAAACCGCCAAAGTCCAAGGCGAAGAAACTTTGATCAAAGACAAAGTCGATTCTTCATATTGGGTCAAATACACTGATTCTAATTCAAAAAAGACCATTACATATGGGGCTCCATTGCTCCTTAATGCCTATGGTATGTGGTATGACGATGCCTTGTTTAGCGAAAAGAAGTGGACCATGCCTACAAATTACAATGAACTAAAGACTTTTGCAGGCAAAGCCACTAATGAAATAAGAAACTTAATCTATCCAGGCGTATTTAGCGGATATCTTACCCAAGGTATGTTAGTGCCTGCCTTTGCTGAAATGGGCGATGAATTCTTTAATAGAGTCATGAATTGCCTTGATGCAGATGTCTATGAAAGCGCGGAATTCAAGGAAGTAATGAACCGTTTCAATGAATATATTTCCTTAAATCAATATACAGTTTCCGAATGCCTTTCTTTAAACCACACATCCAGCCAAATGGAATGGCTAGGACATAAAGCCGCCCTTATTCCAAATGGATTATGGCTACGTTCTGAAATGTCTAAGGCCGATAATGGCAATAGTGCTATCCCTGATGGATTCAATATGCGTTTCTCCCCATCTCCACTAGTAAAATCAAAACAAAGCATAGTTACTTCTTCAATTACCTGCGCCGTTGCTAGCAATGCCAAAAACAAGAAGGCTGCCAAAGAGTTCCTCTCCATCCTATATAGAGATGATGTCCAAAAGCAATTTGTCTATGCTTCTGATTCCCCATCGGTTGTCAAACTTGATTTAGAAAATGATAAGAATGTCACCGATGTATTAAAATATACCCAAGAAGTGTTTAATAATCCTAATTATGCCCATAAAGCAAATAATGGATCTTGGGGTGGTGTCGATAAGGCTATTAATGATGCCGTCAATAGCTTAGTAAAAGCTCACTTAAGCGGCACAACTTATACAGTCGATGATGCTTGCAAGGCTATTAAAGCTGCAGCGGTCCAAGAAATTAACGACAGGAACTTCTAATTAAATAAATATGGAACAAGTACTTTCTCGAAGCAAAATTAAGAAGAAGCATTTTAATATCAGCAAGATAGCTTTTGCGACGATATTCTGCTTACTTCCTTTTGCTATCTATTTATTCTTCTGCGTCTATCCGATAATCAAATCCGTATTTGATTCTTTTACCAATTGGAGAGGCTATACAAAGAAAGAATGGATCGGCTTTGCTAATTACGAGAAAGTACTTACCGATCCAGTATTTTGGAAAGCGGTTGGCAATGACTTTGCCATTACCGCCATAAAAGAAGTAATAATCATCATCCTTACGGTTTTATTTGCCGTTAGCCTTACTCGCTTCAGGCTAAAGAAGCATGAAGTAATAACCTATAAATTCATCTTCTATATCCCTAATATGTTATCAACTGTCATTATTGGTTCTTTATGGGGATTTGTCTTCATGAGCGGCAGTTCCGGATTGCTCAATGCTTTCTTCTCTATTTTTAAGCAAGGATTTTCTTTAGACTGGCTAACTTCTAATCCGCTAATGTGCATTGGGTTTGTTGCTAGCTGGTGTGGCGTTGGGCTTTTCATGATTACCATGATTTCTTCAATTAACCAAATACCTCTAGAATTATATGAAGCTGCCGATATCGATGGGGCTTCTAGGTGGCAACAATTAATACATATAACTATGCCAGCTGTCTGGCTAGAAGTTACATTCATGGTTGTTTCAATTCTTTATCAATCATTAGGAGGGAACTTTGGTATCGTCAATGTCTTCTTGCCTAATGGGGGCGTTGACAATAATGCGATGGTCATGGGCTTATATGTATATCTATACGGGACTAGCAGGGGAAGAGTTGCCTTCTCTTATGCTGCTGCAATTGTTATGTTAATTGTCTCAGCTTCAGTCTCGCTTATAGTCAAGGCAGTTATGAATAAAGTTGGGAGGCGCTTTTCATGAGAAATGATAACGAAGTAGCTTCTAGGCATTCCCCTGAATCGAAAGGGGAAATCATATCTAGATGGGTCATTAGGCTATTCCTAGTCGTATGGACTATCTTGATCATATTCCCATTATTATGGGCCATCATGACTTCCTTTAAGAGCCAAAAAGAATTCATGATGGGGGCTTTTAATTGGCCAACTAGCTTCCAATTCAGGAATTATGTTGTTGCCTGGCAAGAGGCTGATTTTTCGAAATATTTCCTTAATTCGGTAATTCTTTCTATCGGTAGCGTTGCTCTTACAATCCTATTTACTTTAGGATCAAGTTATGTAATTGCTAAATATAGATTTAGATTATTCAAGTTCCTTGACCATTTCTATTCCATCTTCATGATGGTTCCGCAAATGTTGCTTCTTATTCCTTTACTAAAATTATGTCAGCAACTACATCTAACTGATGGGTGGCAAGTTATTCCTACCCTTATGTTATTAAATGCAATTCAAGGTGTACCGTTCTATGTCTTCCTTACCCTTCCGTTTATGAAAGGATTAAGTAATGACATATTAGAAGCTGCCGAAATTGATGGGACTAATGAATTCCAGCGTTTCTTCCATGTAGTACTTCCAATGGTAAAACCTCCATTATTCATTGTTGCCCTTTTAAGTTTTGCCGGTGTCTGGAACGAATATGCGATGTCAATTACATTTATCAAGGATTCTTCTTATTACACATTGTCGGCAGGTTTAAATAATTTGATGACTGATGCAACGTTTGGATATGGAGTCAAGTTTGCAGCCTTGATAATATCAATGTTACCAGTACTTATAATGTATGCGATATTCCAAAAGCCGTTGCAGAATGGCTTATCCGCTTCTGATGGAGTAAAAGGATAAATTAATAGCTTTCCTTGTTTCCCCGAGGAAGGCTTATTTTTTAGTTACTTGAATTATTCTCTTCTTGGCATTTCTTCCTATATTGGAGAGGAGAACATCCATTTATCTCCCTAAATAATTTTATAAATGTCGACAAGGAGTTATAACCACAGTCTTCAGATATAGTAAGCACGCTTTTATTTGTTACTTTTAACAACTCTTTCGCATAATTCATTCTTATTTCTATTAGATATTCAACTAACGATACCCCTTTATATGTCTTAAACATTGTCCCGACTTGCGAATGGGAATAATTAGTCAAAGAGACAATCTCGCTTACTCGCTTAGAAAATACTTCAGGACGTTGGAGATTTGCCAAAAATTCCAATAGCCATTTAGGGGTGGTTGTATGTCTTTCAAAATACCTTAATGTATATAAACCTAATATGGCATCTAATAAGGAAGAGGCAAGGAATCTTTCGTAATCAAGATTTTCTACTTCTCCAGGTTCAAGTGATTTCGCATTTATTAATCCTGCTAGATAAATATTAAAAGTCTCAAAATCATTAAATCCTAGTTTTAGTTTCAATATCCTTTCTCCGGATAATATCTGGCTTGCTAATGGAGAAGGCATTTTCTTAATGGCATTTTCTATTTCTTCATTCTCAAAATAGACATCTTGATGTAGGTGTGGGGTCTTTAAGAAAGTAATCCCATGTACATGATTTGGACCAATCAAGAATACATCGCCTTTGCTTACTTCGTATTCCTTTTCATTAACTAAGTTAATAGATACCCCGTCAAGAAAGAAAACTAGTTCCCATTTGACATGCCCATGTGGAGGATTTGGGGTTGTATATAGTTTGCTAATTTCATCTTTTTCTGCGCTTAAGCGGACTAGGTTATTTTTATCCATTTTTATGCCTCTAGATATTTTACAACATTTGCTCTTCTATATAAAAAGATTATTTTTTAAAGATAAAATGGTGACTTAATGGACAAAGAGTAACAAAAATAACAATTTTTAAATTAAAGATAAAAGAAAGAATGTTTTCCTAATTGATATAATTCTAACTAGCAAGAGAAATATAAATCTTTAGATTTTAGAAGGTGTAATTTTATCGAGAATTCAGGAGATAGCAATGCTAGATAAGTCATTATTCTTTAAGCCTCAAAGCCGTTATTCCATGGTCCCTTTTTGGTTTTGGAATGATGAACTAAAAGATGAAGAATTGATTAGACAGCTTAAGGAAATGAAAGATAAAGGTGTCTATGAAGTTATAATCCATGCAAGAAAAGGTTTAACTATTGGCTATTTAAGCGAAGAATGGTTTTCTAAGATTAGATTATGTTGCGAGACTGCTAAAGAATTAGGCATGAAGATCTATCTTTATGATGAGAATAATTGGCCTAGTGGATATGCAGATGGAAAAGTAATAGAAAAAGATCCTTCTTTTGCCGCGAAATGTTTAAGTGTAGAAAAGATTTATCCAGTGCTTGGCAAACCTATTGAAGTAGAGGATATCCCAAATAAAGAAATAGTTTCTGTAGTCGCGGTTTATCAAGATAAGGAATTTATTGATATTACCGACTATGGGAAAAATGGTAAACCTA
>JALEUF010000209.1 GCA_022781015.1 Caryophanales bacterium | reverse complement strand
ATTTGCAAATTCCCCTAGTTCTACTAAAAGGGCAAGACATCTCCTGTTATGGGTTGAAGGATAATCGATATGGTGAATTGAAGCGATTTCCTTATCTAGATCTTCTTGAAGAGGGAATAATTCATCAAGAGTAATCTTGTCGTCACTCATTTACTTAATTTCTCCAAATGCCAGATATCCTTGTTGTATTCTTCAATCGTCCTATCGGAAGTGAAGTAGCCACTTGAAGCAATATTTAGAATAGCGCTTCTAGCCCAATTAGATTCATCTTGATATCTTTGGTCAGCTTCTTGGCAAGCCTTGTTATAGGCATTGAAGTCAGCCAAGACGAAGAATTGGTCATTCCTGGCCATTATTTCATCAAATATCATCCTGAATTTGTTGTTATCGCCTTTGCACCATGGACCGGTGAACAATGAATCCATGATATTTTTGACCCTGATATCGGAATTATATATATCCCAAGGATTATAGCTTCCTTCATCTACCATCTTTTGGATTTCATTTTCCTTTAGACCAAAGATGATTTCGTTTTCGTTTCCAGCAAAATCGGCAATTTCGATATTTGCTCCATCTAATGTCCCTAAAGTAAGAGCGCCATTCATCATTAACTTCATGTTAGAAGTACCAGAAGCTTCTTTGCCAGCAGTAGAGATTTGTTCGGAAATATCAGCGGCTGGGATAATCTTTTCAGCTAGGGATACTCCATAATTCTCGACAAAGACAATCTTGATAAATTTAGAAACCCTAGGATCTTCATCCACTACTTTGGCTACTGCTAGGATAAGCTCAATAATCTTTTTCGCATAGACATAGCTTGGAGCCGCTTTCGCACCGAATATATATGTATGTGGAGTGATACTAAATGTTGGATCTTCCTTAAGTTTCTGATATAGATACATTATATGGAAAAGGTTAAGGAGTTGTCTCTTGTAGGCATGTAATCTTTTGATTTGGACATCGAAGATGGAATTTGGATCGACTTCGATTCCATAATTCTTCTTGCAGAAAGAGGCGAAATCAACTTTGTTTTGATGCTTGATATCCATTATTTCCTTTTGGAAATCTTTGTCATCTGCAAATTTCTTCAACTTGCAAATTTCATGTTCAAAGTCTTTTCTCCAATTAGTCCCAATCTTTCTATCAATAGCAGCAGCTAATCTTGGGTTAGCATACATTAGCCACCTTCTATGGGTGACACCGTTTGTCTTGTTATTGAATTTATTTGGGAATAATTCATAGAAATCCTTGAAAGTATATTCTTCAAGAATCTTTGTATGGATTTTAGCAACCCCATTAACAGAGAAACCAGTATAGATAGCCATATTCGTCATATGGATTTGGCCATCCTTGATTATCTGCATCTGGTATCTAGCCGAATCGGAAACATTCTTTTCGGATAGCAATATATTGAACCTACGATTAATTTCCTCGATTATCATATAAACCCTAGGAACAAGGTGTTGGACATATTGTACTGGCCATTTTTCAAGCGCTTCAGGCATGACTGTATGGTTAGTATAGGCAAACATCTTAGTAACAATATTCCAGGCTTCATCCCAGCCATATCCATATTCATCAAGCAAAAGCCTCATGGCTTCAGGAATAGCTAATATTGGATGGGTATCGTTAAGCTGAAAGACATAGCTAGAAGCGAAATCATCTAGAGAACCATATCTTTGCTTATATGAACGCATGGCGCTTTGAAGCCCAGCGGATACTAAGAAATATTGTTGTCTTAACCTAAGCATCCTGCCGTGTTCGGTTGAATCATCTGGATAAAGGCCGTGGCAAAGTTCTTTTAATGTATTTAGGTAATCTTCGAAAGATTGATCAGTTGGAAGGTTATTCTCGCTAGGTTCAGCTGACCATAGCCTTAATGTATTAGCAACTCCATTCCTATATCCAGGGATAGATACATCATATGGAACAGCCCTGACGTGAGTTGCATTTACTGTCCTAAGTCCATATCCGCCATCTGGCTTTAGATATGTCTCAGCATTGCCGTAGAAGCTAACTTCTACCGCATGCTTTGGCTTTCTTACTTCAAAGACAAAACCATTTGAAAGCCATTGGTCAGGAAGTTCAACTTGCTGGCCATTAACGAATTTTTGCCTAAAGAAACCATATTCATATCTAATAGTATTCCCGTGTCCTGGATATCCTAAAGAAGCGATAGAATCAAGGAAACAAGCCGCTAATCTACCTAAGCCACCATTGCCTAATCCGGCATCTGCTTCGATATCTTCGAGCTCTCCAATATCGATTCCAAGCTCCTCTAGTCCATCCCTAGCGACATCATAGATGCCAAGGTTTTGCATATTGGAAGTCATAAGTCTTCCCATGAGGAATTCCATGGAGAAATAGATTAATTGCTTTTTGTTATCCCTAAGTATTGATTCCCTAGATTCTCTCCATTCATGACCGGCGTAATCCCTAATCATTTCACCGAGAATATCATATCTTTCGGTAATATGGCTATCATCGACGGCACGTCCATATTTCTCTTCTAGGCGCCTAGAAAACGTCGCCTTAAAATCTTCTTTATTATCGAACATAATATTTATTTACTCCTTTTTGTAGAGGTTTTCTTAGTTTTCTTAATTGTTTTAGTCTTTTTTGGTGTCGATTTTGCTTTTTTTGCAACTTTCAACTCATTGATAATAGGGGAATTATCCTTTTTTGACAACAAAAAGAAGCAAGCCCCGAAAGATGCTAGTTTGATATTTATGTGATAAGGCCTATCTTCTGGGCCACCGGGATAGGTATGTTTTTTATCCCCATTATAGTTATTATATCCACCATATACATCCTTATCGGAATTGAATATTTCCTCAAATTCGCCTTCTTGATAAGTGCCTACATCATAAGAATCATAGTAATTTGGGGTCATATTGAAGACAAATAACATCACTTCATCCCCAAAGTCACGTTCAAAGGCATAGACACTTTGGGAAGAGTTATCGACCATTGTCCACCTAAAGTGGGCAGGATTATATTCTTCCTTATGCATCGCGATATGATATTTATATATAAGATTAAGATCTCTGCATAATCTTTTGATGGAATCATGTTTTGGGAAGGACAAAAGATTCCACGGCAATGATTTATTCTCGTTCCATTCATCAAAAGAAGCTAATTCATTACCCATGAAATTGAGTTTCTTGCCAGGATGGGCAAATTGATAGGCGTAAAGATTACGTAACAAGGCGAATTTTGTTTCGTAATCACCCCACATCTTGTTAATTATTGTCCCTTTGCCATGGACTACTTCATCATGAGACAAAGGAAGCAAGAAATTCTCCGAGAAGAAATATGCCATCGAGAAATTAAGGTCATTATGGTGATATTTCTTATATATTGGGTCTAATCCATAATATTTAAGGGTGTCATTCATCCAGCCTAGATCCCATTTATAATCAAATCCAAGTCCCCCATATTCGATTGGATGGGTAACTTTGGTAAAGTCGGTTGAATCTTCGGCGATTGTCATTATCGAAGGGTGGGCATAATGGAGTTTGCCATTAAGTCTTCTAATGAATTCGGTTGCACCGGTATTCTCTCCCTTAGATTTATCGCCATCCCAATAAACGATATTAGAAACCGCATCGATACGGAGCCCATCGAAATGGAAATATTCTAGGAAATAATTCATCGCAGACATTAAGAATGAACGTACTGGATCTTTCCCTAAATCGAATTGAGCGCTTCCCCAAGGCGAGATTGTGTGGTTAGGATCGCTATATTCATATAGGCAAGTCCCATCAAATTCACGCAAGGCATAAGAATCGGTCGCGAAATGAACTGGGGCAAAATCTAGTATTACCCCAAATCCAGCCTTATGGAGTCTATTGACAAATGACATCAATTGCTTTGGGTTTCCATATCTAGAATCTACTGAATAGAATCCAGTCGCCTGATATCCCCAGGAGCCATCGAATGGATATTGGGTAATAGGCATGATTTCGACATGGGTATATCCATTTTCTTGCAAATATGGGATTAGATAATCCGCGACTTCTTCATAAGATGGGTAACGTCCATCTATCTTTCCCTTCCAGGAACCTAGATGGATTTCATATATGGACATTGCTTCATCAAAATTCCTGTTTCTTTTGGACATGTATTCATTATCATCCCAAGGGAATCCTTCTATTCCATATAATCTAGAGCATGTCTGAGGACGGAACTCGCTATAGAAAGCAAAAGGATCGGCCTTATCTACATATACTCCTTTAGCATTCTTGAAATGGTATTTATAAGATTGGTATTCCCTTAAATCAGGGATAAAAGTCTCGAATACTCCACATGGATCAACCTTATCCATCTTGTTGACCCTGACATCCCATCCATTCCATTCTCCAATGACGGAAACATCTTCTGCCATCGGGGCATATAGACGGAACATAACCCCATTAACTTTCTTTCTTTTTATAGTTTTTGTAACAAAATGGGCACCAAAATATTCATAAGCATTAATACATTGACCCATCAAATAGTCATAAAGCAAACCGTATGCCATAATTTTCTCCTATGCGGTGATTATAAACCATTGTTTATCAATATTTAACGTTACTTTTTTAATTTTGGTCAAAATATGGGTTTTTAGAGTTAAATAAACTAGAAGAAAATGTTATAGTAAGTCGCATTAAAAAAGAGGTTTAGAAACAATGTTTAAAGTTATTTCGGTCAACGCCGGTTCAAGTTCGCTTAAATACAAACTATTCGAGATGCCAGAAGAAAAAGTACTTTGTTCAGGAATTGCCGATAGAATTGGCCATGAAGATGGTATTTTTAAGATTAAGTTCAATGGGGAAGAACATAAAGATGTCTTACCTATAATGGACCATGCTAGAGGGGTTGAATTATTACTTGAAGCCCTAACTAAGTACAACATCATCTCAAGTTTAGATGAGATTAAATGTGTCGGACATAGAGTTGTCCAAGGTGGCAAATATTTCTCCCATTCAGTCGATTTCGATGATGATTCAGAAGCAAAGATTACCAAGTTAATCCCGCTTGACCCACTTCATGCTCCAGCCCACTTAGTCGGCTACCATGCTTTTAAGAAAGCCTTGCCAAATGTCCCTGAAATCGCAGTATTTGATACAGCCTTCCACCAAACCATGGAAGCAGAGGACTATACATATCCAATTCCATATGAACTAGCAGAGAAATATGATTGCAGAAGATATGGTGCTCATGGCACTAGCCATGCTTATCTAGCTAGAAAAGGAAAAGAAGACTTTGGTGCAGATAGAATCATCTCTTGCCATATTGGATCAGGCGCTTCTTTATGCGCTATTAAAGATGGCAAATGCATCGCTACTTCTATGGGATTAACTCCATTAGGTGGAGTAATGATGGGTACTAGGACTGGTGATTTAGATCCTTCTGTCATGGATTATCTATGCACCTGCACCGGCAAGAATGTCGATGAAATGTATGATATCTTCAACAAGAAGAGCGGCTTCCTTGGAATGACTGGTATATCTAATGATACTAGAGATATCGAAGAAGCAATCGAACAAGGTAATTCTAGAGCCAAATTAGCAGGAGATGTCTTCTCTAGGACTGTTGCTAATTTCATTGGTTCATATTTTGTTAGATTAGGTGGAGCCGATTTGATAATATTCTCTGCTGGAATCGGCGAGAATGCTCCTTATTTCCGCAAAGAGATATTACAAAGGGTTGAAGAAGCACTTGGGCTTGATATCGATTATGAACTAAACGAAAAAGTTAGAGGCAAGGAAGTATTGATTTCTAAACCTGACTCTAAGATTAAAGTTGCAATCATCCCAACCGATGAAGAAGTCATGATTGCAAGGGATTGCTACGAAAGGATTAAGTAATGAAGAATACCCTTAACCCCGAAATAAAAGAATATTACAAAGCGCACAAAAAAATATATAACTCAATATATAGGGCGATAGAAAGATACGATAGAATCGTCATTTTCCGTCATATAAAACCTGATTTTGATGCAATGGGAACCCAAATGGGGCTATATACATTCATCAAAGATAATTTCCCAAGCAAGGAAATCCATTTTGTTGGGGATAACCATGTAACTTTTACACCAAGATTATTCCCTGAAACTGAAACATTAAACAATGAATGGTTCAAGGGAGGCAATTTCTTAGCCATCATTTGCGATGTCGGCGATCACGAGCGTATTGCTGACCCTAGATATAAAAGTGCAAAATACAAAATCAAGATTGACCACCACCCATGCAAGAAAGAAATTGCTAGGGCATCTTTATTAGATACTAGCTCTGCTAGTGCTTCTGAACTTGCTGCCGATATTTGCCTTAACTGGAAAAACAAAGTAATGAGCAAAGAAGCTGCCAGGTATTTCTATATCGGTATAGTTGGTGATTCAGGAAGATTTATGTATTCTTCCACTTCCACCCATACTTTTGCAGTTGCAGAAGAACTTATCAAGAAGGGAATTGATATACATTCGATATATCTAGAGATGTATGAAAAGAATATAGATTCGCTTAGATCGCAGGCCTATGTTCTTTCCAATTTCAAAGTATCCCCTCATGGAGTTGCCTATTATTTGCTTCCATGCGATGTCCAAAACGACCTCAAGATTACCCCTGAGCAAGGAAAAGAAAACGTCAACATGTTCTCAAATATTGCAGGAATCAATGCCTGGTGTTCGATTACTGAAGACCCAAATCCAAAAGATTATTGCTGGAGGATATCGATTAGGTCAAAAGAAAAGGATATTTCTGGAGTCGCCAATAAATATGAAGGTGGCGGACATGCCCAGGCTAGCGGAGCCAAGATAAAAGATCTTACCAAGCTAGATAAATTCATCGCTGATTTAGACGCTTTATTCATTGAATAAGATAAATTACGGCCTAGATAATTCTAAGTCGTTTTTTATTTAGGGCTTTATTAGCAAAGTGAGATTTTAATGCACTTAAATTAAGTTTATAATTTAAGAGGACATGAATTACTTACCTTTGCATATATATTCAGGATATTCCTATCTAAAAAGCGCTCTTTCGATGGAGAAACTTTTTGCAATGTATCTAAAGAAGGGATATAGATATGCTCCAATATGTGATTTTAATTCCATTAGCGGTTTTCCTGAATTAACTAATTACGCAAAGCAATATAACTTAATCCCAATATATGGGATGGAAAGTGTCATTTCTTCTTATCATGTCTGCTTCTTTATTAAAAACGAAGTCGGATATAAGAACTTGCTTAGGATTATTTATTTATCATCCAAGCAATCTTTAACCGGATTAGATATATCTTCATTAAGTGAAGGCTTAATCCTAGTTATTGATGGATATAAAGGGAAATTAAAAGAAAGCATATTAAATAAAGATAGGAATCTATCTATTGATTTAGTTACTAACTTCTCTTCTTTTAAGGAAACTTATATAGGTATTCCTTATTTAAAAGACAATCCTAGTTAC
>JALEUF010000207.1 GCA_022781015.1 Caryophanales bacterium | reverse complement strand
GGCCAAACTGATGATATCGACCACTTAGGAAATAGAAGAATCCGCTGCGTTGGCGAACTTTTACAAGGCCAATTCCGTCAAGGCCTCAACAAGATGAGCAAGACCGTCCAACAAAAGATGTCCATCTCCGATATGGAATCGGTCACCCCTCAATCTCTTATCAATATCCGTCCACTTACTTCCTCGGTTCGTGAATTCTTTGCATCCAGTCAACTTTCCCAGTTCATGGATCAAACTAACCCGCTTGCCGAACTTACAAATAAAAGACGTATCTCTGCTTTAGGCCCTGGTGGCTTGACTAGGGATAGGGCTTCCATGGAAGTTCGTGACGTCCACTATACCCATTATGGCCGTATCTGTCCTATTGAATCTCCAGAAGGACAAAACATCGGTCTTATCAATAACTTGTCCACCTATGCCAAGATAAACGAATATGGCTTCATCATGACCCCATATCGTAGCGTCTACAAGAAAGATGGACACGTCTATGTTTCCGAAACCGAATGCTCTTATCTTTCTGCTGATGATGAAAGAGGACATTCAATCGCTGAAGCTAATATTAGACTTTCTGAAGCAGTTTTAGCTTCTTCAGTCGGACTAATCACTCCAAAGAAAGACGAAATGGTCAAGGAAATCCTCGATGATGAAATCGTCGTCCGTCATGATGATGATAACCTCATGGTTCCTAAGTTTGATGTCGACTATGTTGACGTCTCTCCAAAGCAAATCGTCTCTATTGCCGCTGCCTGTATTCCTTTCTTAGCCCACGATGACGCTACTCGTGCTCTTATGGGTGCTAACATGCAACGTCAAGCCCTTCCTTTATTACGCCCATCTATTCCATATGTTGGAACTGGTATGGAACAAGTAATCGCCAAAGACTCCGGTTTAGCTGTTGTTTCAGTTAACGAAGGTGTCGTTACCCGTGTCGATTCTTCTTCCATTGAAGTAAAAGAAGGCAAAGAAAAGAGAATCTATAGCTTACAAAAATTCGACCGTTCTAACCAAGGTACCTGCATTAACCAAACTCCAATAGTTAAAGTAGGGGATGTCATCAAGAAAGACCAAATCATTGCTGATGGCCCTGCCATGAGAAATGGTGAATTAGCCCTAGGGCAAAATATCCTCGTAGCCTACATGACCTGGAATGGTTATAACTACGAAGATGCTGTCATTATGAGCGAAAGAATGGTCCAAGATGATGTCTTCACCTCCATCCATATTGAAAAATATGAACTTGAATGCCGTGAGACAAAGCTTGGTTCAGAAGAAATCACTAGGGATATCCCAAATGTCGGCGAAGAAGCCAAATCCTTCCTTGATGAAAGGGGAATTATCGTTCCTGGCGCCGAAGTTAAAGAAGGGGACATCCTTGTTGGTAAGGTAACTCCAAAAGGACAAACCGAACCTACCCCAGAAGAAAAATTGTTGATGGCCATCTTTGCCGAGAAGACAAAAGAAGGAAAGGATTCCTCCTTACGTGTCCCTCACGGTGGCGCTGGTATTGTCCATGCTGTCAAGATTTTCTCTAGGAAGAATAAAGATCCACTCCCTCCAGGAGTCAATGAAGTCGTCAGAGTCTATATCGTCCAAAAGAGAAAGATTTCTGAAGGCGACAAGATGTCTGGACGTCATGGTAACAAAGGTGTTATCTCCAAGATATTGCCAGTCGAAGATATGCCATTCTTAGCAGATGGTACCCCAATCGATATCTTATTATCTCCAATGGGTGTTCCATCCCGTATGAATATCGGACAGATTCTAGAAGTCCATCTTGGCTTAGCCTGCTCTAAATTACATATGAGAGTAGCTACCCCAGCATTCGATGGTGTCTCTAACGAAGAAGTCTTTGACTTAATGAAAAAAGCTGGATTATCTCCAGATGGAAAGACAGTCCTCTATGATGGAAGGACTGGCGAACCATTCAAGGAAAGAATTTCCGTCGGTATCCAGTATATGATTAAACTTGTCCACATGGTTGATGATAAGTTGCATGCCCGTGCTACTGGGCCATATTCACTTGTCACCCAACAACCTCTAGGTGGTAAAGCCCAAAACGGTGGACAGAGATTTGGTGAGATGGAAGTCTGGGCACTTGAAGCCTATGGCGCCGCTCATACATTACAAGAAATGCTTACCATCAAATCCGATGATAGAGTTGGACGTAGGAAAGCCTACGAAGCCATTATCAAAGGAAATGAAATTCCTACCCCAGGTATGCCAGAAGCCTTCAAGGTCTTCACTAAAGAACTTAAGGGCTTAGCGATGAATGTTCTTCTATATAATAGAGAAGGAAATGTCATCGATATGGATGCCCTTGCTAAACAATCCTTAATCGAAGAAAGGAAGACAAATTCCTCTATTCGCAGTGCTATGGCACCTAAGGAAGAGGAAGTCGATGTCACTTCAACTGTTGAAGTCGATGCCGATGCCGCTGCCGAAGAAGGACTTACCATTGCCAAGGGTGTAATGGGCGATAATGACTAATTAATGGAGGAAAAACGAAAATGGAAAACGAAAACAAAAAAGAATACTTTGACATTAACGATTTGGCCTCCGTCCAAGTCGGGCTTGCTTCTCCTGAAACAATCCGTAGCTGGAGCCATGGTGAAGTAACCAAAGCCGAAACCATCAACTATCGTTCCCAAAAACCAGAAATGGGTGGCTTATTCTGCGAAAAGATCTTTGGTCCAGCCAAGGATTATGAATGCCATTGCGGAAAATATAAGAAGATCCGTTACCAAGGCATCACCTGCGAAAAGTGCGGTGTCGAGGTCATTTCCAAGGAATTCAGGCGTGAAAGAATGGGACATATCGAACTAGTTTCCCCATGCTCCCATATCTGGTATCTAAAATCCATTCCTTCTAGAATGGGACTCGTATTAGATATTCCACCAAAGCAACTAGAAGACATCATCTATTTCGCTGCTCACGTCGTATTAGATCCAGGTACATCCAATATATTGAAATATAAGGATTACCTTAACGAAGCTGCCGCTAGAGTCGAATTTGTCGATGCCATCAATGACATCAAGAGCGCTGGGTTAATTGATCCAAATAGCACTGATGCCCTTAAGGCCGATGAGCTCATTAGCAAGATGCAAAATCCATATGAGACTTTCGACTTCTTCACGACATCTGCCTTTATCTCTAAATACACCAAAGCCGAATTTGGCGAAGGTGCAGAAGCTATTAAAAGACTTCTCCACGAAGTAGATTTGGACAAGGAATTCGAAGCAATTTCTGCCGAAATCCACGCTTCTAGTGGACAAAAAAGAGTTAAATTAGCCAAAAGACTAGAAGTCATTTCTGCTTTCCGCGATTCCAAGCAAAAGCCAGAATGGATGGTCCTAGATGTAATTCCGGTCATTCCACCGGATTTACGTCCAATGCTCCAACTAGATGGTGGACGTTTTGCCGCTAGTGACTTAAATGATTTATATAGACGTGTCATTTCTAGAAATTCACGTTTACGCCGCTTAATCGATATGTCTGCCCCATATGTCATCTTGATGAACGAGAAGCGTATGTTACAGGAAGCTGTCGATGCCCTTATTGATAACGGAAGACGTTCTAAAGCCGTCACTGGTCCAAATGGACGTCCATTAAAATCCTTATCTGCCGGACTTAAAGGTAAGCCAGGCCGCTTTAGGCAAAACCTACTTGGTAAGCGTGTCGACTATTCCGGTCGTTCAGTTATCGCCGTTGGACCAGATCTAAAGATGTATCAATGCGGATTACCACGTGAAATGGCTGTCCAATTATTACGTCCATTTATTGCCGCTATCCTTATCAAGGAAAAATATGTCTCTGCCCACAAGGCAGCTGACAAGATCATTGATAGATATGATCCAATCGTCTTCGATATTGTCGAAAAGATTATCTCTGATCACCCAGTATTACTAAACCGTGCACCTACATTGCATAGGCTTTCCATCCAGGCTTTCCAACCAAAGCTAGTCGATGGTAGGGCAATTAGACTTCACCCATTAGTATGTCCTGGATTCAATGCTGACTTTGATGGCGACCAGATGGCTGTCCATGTACCACTAGGTAAGGCCGCCCAACAAGAAGCTATCGAATTGATGCTTGCCTCTAATAACATCCTTGGTCCAAAAGACGGTAAAGCTATCGTCATTCCTGGACAGGATATGATTCTTGGTAACTTCCATTTGACAACTGAAGAATCTAGAGAGGATTTCCAAGCCCGTATCGATGAATTGACTGCTAAGCTCAATGTCGAAGAATCCACTAATGTCGCTATTGATGAACATAGCGAACTTAGGAAGATGATTGAAGACAACAAGAGATATAAAGAAGCAGAAGGAAAAGTCTTCCATTCTGTCAATGAAGTTCAGATGGCCTATGCAAATGGGGTCGTCTCGCTCCATAACCGCATCGCTATCCCAGCTTCTGCCATCCATAAAGATGAAGGAACTGGTATCCCAGAAGGAGTAATGCATAAATATTTGATTACCTCCGTTGGCAAAGTTATCTTCAACGAAGTCTTCCCAGATGACTTTAGGTATATTAACGATAAGCCAGAGACTTCCTTAGAGGAAATGAAATCCTGGTTCGTCTCTAGCGAAGATCTAAAGAATGCTTTAGGAAAGAAATTTGATGAAGTCGAGAACCCAGTTGCCGAATATATTGCAACTCTTCCATTAAAATCTGCTATTGGTAAGAAGCAACTTGGACCTCTTATTGACATGATCTTCCGTCAATATGGAACTAGCAAGACTAGCGCCGTTCTTGATAAGATCAAAGACCAAGGCTTCAAATATTCCATGATTTCTGCCGTTACCGTCGCTATTTCTGATATTAATGACGTCAACGGTAAGCAAGAACTTGTCGAAAAGGGTAATGCCCAAGTTGACAAGATTGAAAATTTCTATAGGAAAGGCTACTTGACCAAGGAAGAACGTCACAAGAAGATTGTTGATGTTTGGAATGCCATAACTAAAGATGTTGCTGGATTAGTCCAACTCCAGATGAGCCAAAACAAGAGGAACCCTCTAGTCATCATGGCTGATTCTGGTTCCCGTGGATCTGTTGATAACTTCAAACAGTTAATTGGTATGAAAGGCCTTGTCGCTAACCCAAAGAACGAAGAAATCGAACTTCCAATCGTTTCTTCTTACCGTGAAGGTATGAAAGTCTCCGAGTTCTTCATTAACACCCACGGTGCAAGAAAAGGTTCTGCCGATACTGCCTTAAAGACTGCTGACTCTGGTTATTTGACTAGACGTCTAGTCGACGTTTCTCAAGACGTTATCGTTAGAGAAGAAGATTGCCATTGCGACCATGGCTTCAAAGTCAGGGAAATTAGAGATACAAGCCGTAACACTGTCATCCTTAAATTAAAGGATCGTCTAGTCGGCAGGTTCTCTATGCATGATGTTATTTCCCCATCTACTGGAGAAATAATCATTCCTGCAAATACCTTGATTAGCGAAGACCAAGCCGATAGGGTAGAAAAAGAAGGCATCACTGAAGTCGAAATAAGAAGCGTCTTCACCTGCCAAACCAAAAATGGTGTCTGCCGTCATTGCTATGGCCTTAATAGGGCTACTGGTAAATTAGTTGAGAAGGGCGAAGCTGTTGGTATTATGGCTGCTCAGTCAATTGGTGAACCAGGTACCCAGCTTACAATGCGAGTCTTCCACACTGGTGGTATGGCTGGTACTGATATTACACAAGGTTTACCTCGTGTTCAGGAACTTGTCGAAGCCAGGAATCCAAAAGGCGAAGCTTGCATTAGCGAAATCGATGGAACGGTTTCTTCCATCAAGACTGATGAAAAGAATGCCGAAAGATATATCGTTACCGTTACTAATGATCTTGAATCCAAAGAATACCCAACCCCATATGGAGCTAGACTCCGTGTTGCCGTTGGCGACCATGTCGAAAATGGTGGAAAGATCACTGATGGTGCCATAAATCCAAAGACCTTACTTGAAGTAGCAGATGTCTCCAAGCTAGAAATCTACTTAATCAAGGAAATCCAAAAGGTTTATAGTGCCCAGGGTATCGGAATCGATTGTAAGCACCTTGAAATCATCATTAGACAAATGCTCCGCAAGGTAGTAATTATCGATGGTGGAGATACCTCAATGCTTCCTGGCACCAGGGTATCGCTTGATAAATTCACCGAAGAAAACGAAAAGGTCTTGCTCGAAGGCAAACGCCCAGCCGTTTGTAAGTCACTTGTACTTGGTATTACCAAAGCTGCTCTTGAGACCGATTCATTCCTCTCTGCCGCTTCCTTCCAAGAAACAACCCGTGTCCTTACCGATGCTGCTATCAAGGCTAAAATCGATAACCTCCATGGCTTAAAGGAAAATGTCATCACTGGTAAGCTAATTCCAGCCGGAACTGGCTTAAGGAGTGAGCAGGAAGAAGAAGAGGCCCTAGAAGACTTCTCCGTCGCTTCCGCCATGAAGAAAGTCAAAGCCCAATACATCGAAAAACACGACCGTAACGACTTAGAAGACTAATAAATTCCTAGCCCCGAACCTTATATAGGTGCGGGGCTTTTCATATGATAAAACCAAGGAAAACAACAATCTTCTTGGTTTTTTTATAGACGTTATTATAATGATGATGAATCGATGGTTAACCATTGAGGCGGAAAACTCGACCTCGTAAAAACTCTTACAGTTAAACTGTTTTCTTGAGATCCATCGGTTCATTCCTATAAAAATACTAGCTAAGAGATTGTTGGCGACTCTTAGCTTTTTTTGCTATAGAATATACCCATGAAAAAATCGCTCCTTGCTTTATTGCCTCTAATTGGATTAACTTCCTGCGGATCTAATATATTTAGTATTTTCGAGGGAAAAATAAATAATTCTCCTTTTGTTGATAAAGAATATGACGGCTATAGGCAGGTTTCTTCTTTTTCTAAACTTAAAAGCAAAGACCAGGAATTAGAAACGAATACTTTATCTTCTTTATTTGCTTTCCCTTCCTTTAAAGTCATGCCTTCTTTAGGAGAGAATAGATTATTGGTAGTCCCTGTTTCTTTTGCTTCTAAAGTAGAAGATGAAGAAAATAAGCTTGATTTGATTAAGAAAGCTTTCTTTGGAGATAAAAGCAATAACCAATTCTATTCGGTTTCTGAATATTATTATAAATCTAGCAATTCTAGGTTTCTTCTAAAAGGGGATGTCACTTCATTTTATAAATCTAGTTTCTCTTTAGAAGAAATATCTTCTATATATGGGATAAGCAAGACCAAATCCACGTTGACTTCGATTTATAATGATGCGAAGCAGTGGCTAAAGGAATCAGATTCTTCTTTATACGACAGCTATTTTTCTACGTATGGGGAATATATACCTATATATTTTATATATGATGCACCTTATTCAGGTTTAGATGGAGGGGTGGCGGATAGGAAGTCCATGATGTGGGCTTTTACAATTAATGACCCTGCCCCGATTTGC
>JALEUF010000203.1 GCA_022781015.1 Caryophanales bacterium | reverse complement strand
AAGCAAATAACAAATAATATAAATGAACTGTACCCCAAATCCTGAACTAAAAAGGAGGAGTACAGTTCAGCGATAAGAGCATTAAGTTATTTTATTGTTCCCATCGTTCAAGCTTTAGCATCAAACATAACTTAAATTGTCGATGGATCAATGGGCTTTTTCTTACCCACGTTCTTTATGAATTTAGTTATTTTATGATTTTGATCTTAGACATCCATACTTATTCGTTTATAAATGCTTCTCACTTTCTCATAATTAGCATTAATCTCTTCATCAGTTAAACCTTTAATATCTTTAAATGGCTTTCGGTCACATAAAAGTTTAGCAAAGTACCCAACAACAATAAAATTATGGCCATTCTTTTCGCTGACTTTTTCAAAAAAGTCGAACTCTTTTTTTGTAATCGGGATTAATTTCAGGAATAAAAGATTCTTTCTTCTACTCTCAATACGAAACGATCTATCAAAAATAACGCCATAAATGTCTTTATTAACATTGGTTAAGCATTTAGGATTACAGTCAAAAGTTAAAAAATTGGCGTCCCACACCGATGATAATTGATATTTTTCATCATTATAAAATAACACTTTTAATAATTCTTCTGAAAAATCAATGTCATCGCTGTTTATGATATATACTTCTGAATAGTGGCGTTCCTGAAAAATACCTGTCACAGGTTTTGAAGCCCCTATACTAAAATTGTATGTAAGCCCGCCATATTTAATCATTCCTACTTCAACGTAATAACAATTGTCTTTTGGCTTTACTGGTTTATATATTTTCACATCTTCAATGCCGACTGGCAAATTAAAATGTTTGATAAAAGACTCAATAACGTGATTTTTTAGTGATTGATTCAATTGATATTTATTTGTATTCATATTCTCGCCACCAAATATTTCTATACTTATTTTATTTGAATTTCTTATTTTTGTAATTAACTTTTTGAAAGTGTTTGTCAGTTGCAAGAATCTGTTACTTGACAGAATCATTACAACAAATAGTATCCAAGCATTAAACCAACCACTAGCTGATGTACTTTTAATTCATCTCCCAAACTGGGGAATGTTATCCCCCCCTTTTTTGGCCAAGCATAAATAGCCACTATCACTTGATAAAATCTTAATTCGTTGCTCTATACGGAGGATAACTTCTGCCTTATGGTTTGAGGCACCATTTTAGAACCTCAAGTTTTTAAATTCCTCATAATTAAGTTAAAAACAAAAATCGTCTAGAAATCTTTAAAATCTCTCTTCATTTATTGATAACTCTTTTTATGTCTAAACCATAGGAACAGGTATCTGGTTATCAAACATTACTTGCACATCCTAAAAAGTTACATCACTTTTATATCTAGATGTTAGATTATTTAACTAAAGCAAATATATTTTAGGAAAATAGTCAATTAGAAATATAAATGAATAAAAATTGATAATGCGTCAAAAAGTGTAAAGCATATTTACTAAAAACTATTAAACAGAAATTGACATCATTACCATTTTCGATATAAATGTGAAATTAAGCATGTGCTTAAAAAATGGATGTTCTCGTATGGTAATATATAATATGCCAAAACAAATGGAGTAAGGCCTCGCGGCGATCCTAAAAAAGCGGAGAACCTTCACTTTCAAATGTGTAGAACCAAAAAACCTCCTGCACAAAGCAAGAGGCTTATTTGATTAGTTCGTAAGAAGACAGCCTTCCCAAAGGTTAGCCAAGCACGGAACTTCTTACAATTTTCATGTTCAGTTGCACTGCTGCAACTTGGGAGTCATGATGCGCATCCAGTCGCTAATCCCAATTAACAGGTTTCCCTATTTGACGAGGATGCTTTTGCGCATTCGATTGTTAATAACAACCTGGGAGTTACGCTATCATAATCCGCCGCCCATCCTGATGGGCTTGGCAATTGCCTGCATGTCCGCTAGAACGGATTATCTTGTGTGTGAGCAAACTAGTATTCAGGAGTCACACTTAATCAAAGAGGGGTCATCCTCAATTGAACAAAGTTGGCAGGAGCTGAAGGAATCGAACCCTCACTAAAGGTTTTGGAGACCTCTGTTCTACCATTAAACCAAGCTCCTATGGCTTAGATAACTAAGCGTGCGAGAATTATAGCCCTTTTAGGACTTTGTTGACAAGCCCCATATCTACTTTTCCATTATAATTCAATTTGAAATGCTTCATGACGGCAGGAATGGATTTGTCTTCTAGCTTATCAATGATTGATCTAATCTCAGCTTCATCCATCATCTTTGGAAGGAATTTCATGATGGCCTCTTTTTGGGCTAGGATATTTTTATAATCCTCTTCCCTATTGGCCTGTTTATATCCATTGCCTTCTTCATCTAATTCCTTGCCGAATTTAACAATGATCTTAATTAAATCAGCATCCCCTACTTCCTTATCAGATCCAGAAGTCAAAAGGGATTGGTAAGAAGAAATTACCATCGAATAGGCTGTCCTGGCATTTTGGTCATGTTCTTTCATGGCCTTTATATTGGCTTTCTTTATTTCATCAATTAACATAAATGTTCCCTCGTTAATTAAATTATATTCCTTAATTTGTCTCTTGGTGAGCAATATCTTTAATCGTCCTGACAAGGAAATAATAGAAAGGCATTATTTCTAGTCGGCCAAGTAACATTGCTAAAGACAATAACCAAAGCAATATATCGTAGCAATATAAGGCATTATTGGCTTTATATGCAAGGAAGTCGAGAATGGTATTGCCAGTTCCAGATAAAGCACTAGAGACTTCATAAATAGAAACGGTTATCGATATATTAGGGAGGAATACCAATGCTAAAGAAAGGACAAACAATACAACAATATATAAAGAAGCATATAAAGAAGCATCCCTAAATACTTCTGGAGTTACTTCAACTGTCTTCCCTGCCCTAGTGACATTATGGGGATATAATTGCCTTCTAGGTGTTAATTTATATTTAATCGACCATTTTAGTTCCTTTAATATTATTACTACCCTATATTGCTTAATCGCCCCAGCAGTAGAGCCAACCCCACCGCCGATAATCATGGCCAATATAGACAAGTAGATAGCCCCTGGACCCAAATAGGCAATATTAGGGACATTCCCAAATCCAGTCGTAGTTAGACACGATATTATTTGGAAACCACTATATCTAAGAGAAGTTAGATAATCTATAGGTTCATTAATTGAAGAGGAGGCATAATCGAATTCATACATGCACATGATTGAAGCAGATAGTATAAAGAATATAAGGATAAAACAAGCAAACCTGATCTCGCAGTCTTTGAAGAAATTCTTTACTTTGCCTCTAAGCAAATTATAGATTAATAGGAATGAAGTCGCCCCTAGAAGCATAATGATGCAAGTAACAATTTCGGCTGCGATTGGATTATAGGTAAATATGCCATTTCCGATGTAGGCGCTAGATTCAAAATAATAAAAACCAGTACTTCTAGTAGAAAATCCCCCAGTAGCCATGCCGGTCATCGAATGGCAAAGCGCCTCAAACCCGTCCATCCCTGACATCCATAACCCCAAGGTGCCTAAAGCAATGATAAGGCAATAGATAGAGAAAGTAATCTTAGCAGTCTTAGCTAAATTAGGGAGCAATCTATCGTTATGCCCTTCGGCATAGAATAATTTCATTCCATATCTATCGCTAACCGCGCTAGCAACAACTAGAACAAGCCCAATGCCGCCAAAGAATTGGGTCAAGGCCCTATAGAACAAATATACATGTGGGGAGAAAGTATTTAACCCATAGGCAACTTCCGCATCCAATAAGTTCCTGAAAACGGTAAGCCCAGCGGCAGAAAATCCAGATACAGATTCAAAGACGGATTCGCTAAAACTCATCTTGATTACTTCTATTTCAGGATAAAAAAACTGAGACAAATAAAATGGAAGGGAACCTAATAAGACAGTCAATATCCAAATTAGGCATAATAAGACTGAATCTTGATGTTTACCTAATCTAGCTTTCTCTTCTCCTTTCATCAAGACAAAAGAAAGAAGAAGCCCTACTACAATAGAAATGGCCCCTGGAATCAAAAACGATTTGTAGCAAGCATATTCCTCTGGGTAGAAAATAAGCATGATCAAAGGCAAAAGAAGCATCAATCCTGCAAAAGAGACAAAAAGAGATAGATAGCCGAATATCAATCTATATCCTGCCCCGAATTTCCTTTTGAAAGGACTATTGGTCATTATTTTCACCTTTTAAGAAGGCCATTACCTTCTTTTGGTCATTTGGCGCGCAGACTATCAAAAGCTTGTCCTTGGGCTTAATTACCGTATCACCTTTAGGGATTATTACTTCTGGAGTCCTATATATACAGCAAATAGAAGCAAAACTTGGGAACCCTACTTCTTTTAAAGTCTTGTTCGCGATTTTATATCTAGACAATATCAATGCTTCAATCATTACTATCTTGTCGTTTTCTAAAGACAATGTCTTCATGATGTTTTCAACTGATGATTCAGATTTGACTGATTGGCCTAGTAGATAGGAAGAAGAAATAACCGAATCGATACCTAGCTTCTTATAGATATCGACATTCTTTGGATTATTTACTAGACATACGCATTTCTTGGCGTTGAAACACTTCTTTGCCAATAGACAAGAAGCATAATTATCCGTATCAGAAGGGCAAAGGGAAATAAAGGCATCGGCATCATAGGCATTTGATTCTTCTAGGGCAAATTTCCTCCAAGGAGAACCTACATATACCTTTACCTGGCATCTTTTTAGGATGGTCTCTGCCATTTCCTTGGATGGATTGATGACAATTAGTTCATCATCTTTGCCAGAAAACATCTTGATGATGAATTCGGCTTCGCTATTCCCACCGGCAATGACTATCTTCATTTATCTACCCCCATACGTAACAAATTGAATCTATCTTTTGATAACTGGAATGGATAGATAGCCTTTATATTCATGCCCTGTATCAATAATCCCTTGTCAGGATCATCGAAACGAACATAGATATAAGGTACTTCATATACTTTTGCACATAGATGGGCCAAGAATAGGTTTACATTATCATCCCCTGTAGTTATTACTACTTGTTTGGCATTAGCTATCCCTACTTCTTCAAGTTCATCAACATCGGTAGCATCCGCTACAATGGTATAACCTGAAAATAGTTCATCTAGCCTATCAAAAGATTCCCCATTGGAATCAATAACGATGACATCCCCTCCTAATGAGGCTTCATAATTAGCAATCGAAGCGCCAAGTCTTCCACATCCGATAATAATGTTCTTGTTTCTCATAAGCAAAAGCAATTATACACTTCGTCGACTCTATATCAATTATTCAACGACGGATATATTTTCGATATTGGGTGTTAATTTAGTGATGACTTCGACATCTTTATGGGTTGAGCTAATTTCTTTATATTTTGCCAAAGTATCTTTTTTCTTTAATCCTTTAAATCCTAGTTCAGCATATCTAGCTAGGCACCACCTAATGAATTCCCTAGTCCCTGAATTCATATAATAATAGGAACTTCTTGAATCAAAATAATTTAAAGCAGTTTTACCAGAGAAATGCTTTGGATCATAGGTTTTTGATGCACTTAGCATATCACATACATATTCAACTGCATATTTATATGGCATTGCCTTTACTAATATTGCCCCTTTAAAGAAATCGGTCCAATATTCCCAGTGATGGGGATTCCTTCTAGTATGGTGTTGACAAATAGAAGAAAAATAGGAATTAGCCATCCTTTGTTCATATACAGGAGAATGGTCCCCTGCAAAATATTTGACTGACGGGAAGAATTCCTTGAATGAGAATTTAGATAAATCGTGCTTAAGGGCATGAAAGAATATGCCGCAATGCGAGGCATTCCTAATTACCTGGTGACGGTGACGTAATATCAAGAATAGATGACCAAAGAACTTTTTCATAATTCGTACTCGATTATTCTAGTAAGGTAAATGGGAGTAAGCAAACTCTTTCCTATAATAATATAGATAATAAGGTAATGTAAGCGGTATCATTTTTGATTAATCAGTATCAATCTTTTACTAAAACGGTCCGTTTTCTTGTTTTCAAGTCTTTTGAGTTTTTTAATAGAAATAAGGCAAATAGATTCCTTATATTTTGTGTTTATTACGACTCATTTGTAGCGTGATTTGGAATTTTGCCGGAGGGAAATATATGAAAAAGAACAAAAAGACACTCGTCCTTGCTTTAGCAAGTATTTTATCTGCTGGAGCTTTACTTGGGGTAGTGACTTCAACTCAAACGGGGGGGGTCGCTAACATTTTCGCTGCTGACAACGAAGATTCTTATATTTGGAATCATTATAAAGCGGTAGCTCCTACAATCGATTCCCATGGTTCAAAAGAATTCTGGGCCAATTGCTCAGTCCCAGGACAATTTCGTTTTGAAAAGCCGGTAAAAGGCAAAATCCAAAAAGAAAACTT
>JALEUF010000134.1 GCA_022781015.1 Caryophanales bacterium | reverse complement strand
TCCTTGCCACAATCTTTATCTAGGAACCAACCCTTGAAGACATAATCTTCGATATTTGGATCGCTAGGTTTGATTAATGGTTCATCTTTAGCAACGACATAGGTTTTATAATCCCCTTGATTAGTAGGATTATTGTAATTGAAGGTAACTACATTATAATCCTTGCTTTTGCTTTCATTTCCCCCACAAGAAACAAGCAAGGAAGAAACTAATAAAGGAAGTAATAATATCTTTTTGTTCATATTATTCACCATAGCTAATCTTAGCGGAGCAATTGGCCTTGAAGTTCCTATCGTAATTAGTTAAGGCATAATCTTCGCTGACACCAAACTTAATCAATTGGTTAGAAGTCCAATAGGCAAAGGCATTCGCTCCAATATAAGTAACTGTAGATGGGACATTTAAGGCAGAAGTGACCTTGCTTAAATAGGCTAGTCCTCCTTCTCCAATAGTAGTTAATCCGGCCGGCAAAGCAACTCTAGTAGCTCTAGAGCCTGCTAAGGCTAGACCATATTTAGCGATTTCTTTAACGCTTTCTGGAACATTGATATCCCCAGCAATTCCTGCGGCATAGCTATACAAGACTTCTTTATTCTTAGAAAGAAGGAAGCCATCGAGAGAAGCATATTTTGGATTATCTTCGCTAACGATTATATCGTCAATAGATTGTCCATATGTAGATACATTAGAAGCAAATGCACCATCACCGATATTAACGCAAGTTGCAGGAATATTTATAACTGAACTAATCTTAGTGTCAACAAAGGCAAAATCACCGATAGATTCTAGTTTATTCCCTAATGTCAATGAGGTTAATGAGATATTTTTAGCAAAGGCAGTCTTTCCGATGCTCTTTAATGAAGATGGAAGAGTGACATTAACTAAATCACCAAAGGCAAAAGAGCTTTCCCCAATAGATAATAACCCTTCATTAAAGGTAATATTATTAACACTAGACATATAGAAAGCACCATCCCCAATACTAGTTAATTTAGAAGGCAAGGTAGCATTCTTGAATTTAGTATTCATAAATGCCCCGTTTCCAATTGAAATTAAGGAAGATGGGAAATTGAATGTAGATATATTCTTGCAGTAAGCAAAGGCAAAATCACCGATATTTTCTACCCCTTCTAATAGGTTAACCGTATAGGTTCCGCTAGATTCGCTTCCAGCTTTATTAGTAGCCAAAATGACATTCTTGCCATCTTTGCTATAAAGGATATTGCTATCAGCCTTAAATGAATTAGAAGCAGCATCAACAATTAGATAATCAAGTGAAGTGCCACTATTTTGATTATAGAAGGCATTCGCTCCAATTGAAGTTAATCCTTTCTTGATGCTTAGGGTAGTAATCTTATTTCCAGAGAAAGCGCTATCGCCAATCTTGGTTAATGAATCTGGCATATCCAAAGAAGTAAGCTTTGGGCCAGCTCCAAATGAGCTAATGCCAATCTCATTAACTCCATTTTCTAGTGTCAATTTAGTTAAGGAAGAACATAGATAGAATGCACCGTTTCCAATCTTTTTGACATTCCCTGGAATAGTTACTTCACTTACTTTAGTCTCGATGAATGCTTCTTTTGGAATTTCAGTTAATCCTTTACCAATAGTAATAGAAGATATACCGCTCAAATCAAAGCAATTCTCCCCGATTTGGGTTACTGAATCAGGAATAGTAAAGCTAGATAATTCATATGTATGGGCAAAAGCTTGTTCGCCTATTTTCTTTAAAGAGGATGGAAGGTTATAATTCTTGACTTCATCAACCATATAGAAGCCAAAGTCACCGATTTCTTCTACTCCTTCAGGAAGAGTTATATCTTCATATAGATTAGATGGGGCGGATACTAGTTTCTTCATATCCTTGCTAAATAGCATCTTATCAGAAACTGTGAAATTAGGATTACTAGAAGAAATAGCATATTCCCCAATTCCTGTAGCTCCAGCGAATACATTCCTTCCAAAGGTAACTAATGAATCTGGAAGTACAACTTTTTCAATAGCAGTGCAATTAGCAAAAGCATAATCGCCTAATACTTTAACGGTAGAAGGAAGTTTAAATGTTTCCTTGAAATATTGATTAGCAAAAGCCATCTCCCCGATTTCTTCTAGTCCTTCATTTAAACCTGCATTAGTAATAATTCCTTGAGGAGAGACATAAGATCCATCATCTTCGCTAGAAGTAGCCATACCCATAAAGGCGGATTTACCAATCTTCCTTAATGATTTTGGTAAGCTTAAAGCATTTAAGGTTTGGTTATATGCAAAAGCATAATCCCCGATTTCTTCTAGCCCTTCATTGAATTTAATAGAAGTAATACCCATATCATAGGTAGCATAGAAAGCAAAATTGCCAATACGCTTGACGCTACTCGGTACATCAAAGCTTTCGCCAGCCTTAGTTGGATATAGATATAGTACACTCATGTCTTTTGAATATAAGACACCACTAACACTAGCAAAGTTCAAGTTAGCAGAATCAACATTTATAGCAGATAATCTACGTGTATTGCTAAATGCACCATCTTCAATAACTTTTATAGAAGCTGGTAGGTAGATTGTTTCAAGAGAAATCCTGCTAGCAAAGGCAGTTTTAGCAATCTTAGTGACTTTCCTGCCATTTATTTGGCTAGGAATATCAATAGAGACGGCATTTAAATCTAGAATGCCAGTAATGGTAACTTCATCATTTTCTTCGACTTGATAAGCAAGATTGAATTTTGATTTCTCAAACTGAGCAATAATAGTAGCCCCTACCATCGATGAAGTGACATATCCATTGTATTTCTCTCCATCTATATACCATCCAGTAAAGCTAAATCCAGCCTTAGTTGGGATGGATGGATAATAATAATCCCCGACAAAAGTCTCGTAAGTATAAGTAGCTTCTCCATTATTTGGATTGACTGTAACTATGATCTTGTCTTCGTCTTTTACCCTATACTTAGCGACTAGATTTACATTTCCATATACTGATTGGCCGACAAAATTCCAGGCTTGGTTACTACCTTCAGCAAACCAGCCAAGGAATTCGCAGTGCTCCTTAATTGGAGTCATTGATGGTTCTTTAACCCATCTACCTTCCCTGACAATTTGGTCTTTTAAAGTAGTTTCCCCGTTAGCAAAATGCCCCCCATTGAGATTAAAGGTAACTACATAGGTTGTATCGCCTTTTTTAGTTAATTCCCAATGTCCATTTACTTTTTTATAGGTTGCACCAGAAAGAGTATCTTCATAGGTATCACCATCATTGCCAAGAGTATCGCTAGGAGCGCCTTCTCCAGATAAAGCTTTTGCTACTTGCTTAATGACCCAGTGTCCATCTTCTTTGACATAAAGATCGCCACTAGATTCATCTTTATAAGTATCCCCATCATTGCCTAAAGCATCACTAGGAATACCAATCCCAGTGAAGTTTTGCTTAGAAGCAACGCTAGTTGATGGTTCATTGCAAGCAGTAAGTCCACCTAGGATTAATGTGCTAGAGAGCACTAGCATCGGAATTGCAAATCTTTTCTTCATTTTTATATATTCCTTATATTTTTATATCTTCTTTAGAGTTCTATTACCGGTTTGATAATATTCATCACCCATTTTTGTTTCGAATGTAATGGTTTTTATTTCATTACCTTCTTTATTTAGCTTGATAGAGCATTCAATATCAGAACTCTTAACTGCTGCAGTGAATGTTATCTTTTCATTAGCTTGGTCATAAGTATATGGGAGGTTTTCTTGTCCATCTTTAAGCTCTTCTCCAGGCATATCATTTGGTTTAGTTACAGCAGCTCTTTTTGGAGGAATATAAGCCCAGTCTTCTCCACCCCAATATTCAGAATTAAAGCTTAAATACCAGGATAAAGTCATGTCTCCATTAAAGACAACTCTTAGATACATATAGTAGTTATAATCGCCATTTGGGAAAAGCCATTCGTCGCTTTGGTATGTTGTCTTTACGGTAAATGGATCAGATGAAACTGGTTTAGCCTTATCAGCAAGGACAATCTGCATATTCATATCAGCAAAGGTAAAAGAATAATTGGTTTCAGTAGCTTGATATTCGATTTCCATAGCAACTTCACCCATTACTTTATAAACCTTAAGGGTATCTAATTCGTATCCTTCTTCGAAAGTAACTGTGAAATTAACTACATCGCCTTCATCGTAATAATCTTTTTGATCAGTGACTGTAATAGAAGAGTGTTCCCCATTTTTTAAAGACAATGTATGACGTGCAACTGTAAAGAAAGATACAGTTACATTGCTACTAGGCATGGTGAATGTAACAAAAGAAGTTTCTGCATATTCAACGTCTGCCCCAGAAGCATCTTTAATGGAAAATGAAGTAATTTTATATCCATAGGCAACGGAATAACTAAATATTACCTCTTCTCCGCTAGCGAATTCTTCTTTTGTACCAATTAGGCTAGCGTTTACAAATTCAGTCCCAACGAAATTGACCGTGTATTTAACTTCTTCGGTTGTAGTTGAACTACTTTCAGTTGAAGATTCACTGGATTCAGAAGATGATTCACTACTTTCAGTTGAAGATTCGCTTGATTCAGTAGATGAAACTGTAGTTGTTTCAGTTGTAGTCTCACTACTTTCAATAGTTGAATCAACTTTAGTTGTATTGACTGTTTCAGTTTGGTTCTTGCTAGATTCACTACTGCTAGACGAGTTAGATGAATTATTCCCGCAAGAGAGCAGCAATGATGCTGCAATTAAGATTAATAATTTTGAGTTTTTCATGACATTTTCCTCACAAATTCCGCCATTATAGAACTCGAACAAAAAATTGAAATACCTTTCTTTTCGTTTTTTTGCTAAATGAAAATTATCAAGAATTCAACTTTTTCACTTATTTTTTGTCACTTTTTTAACTAAGATATGCTTAAAAATATTGCTGATTGGTCTTATTTATCAAACTAGCCTATAAACATTAAAAATGTCAATTCCAAGGAACTCTCTAAATAAATTAGTTGCAATATATTACCTGATTACTTGTTTATCCATTCATAGGCTAGCCTAGGAGAGCCATCTTCAAGACTAATTATCCCTTGATAGGTAAAGCCTTCTTTAAGAATACAATGTTGCATAACCTTATTATCCATATATGTATCTATTTTTAGATGATCATATTTATTTTTAGCAAAGTTAACCGCTTCTTTAAAAACTCCACTTCTTTTACCGCTAGATGCAATACGGTGGATGGTCGCATAACTAGATGATGATTTCCAATTCCCTTCATATATATTTAGGTAAGTTGGATCTTCTCCAAATACCAAAACAAAGACCCCGTATATCTCTTTTCCTTCAAATAAGACATAACAGACGCCTTTATTAATATCAGCTTTAATTAATTCTCTACTTGGATAAGTATTGCCCCACTGATTAGGGTTATTATTCTTCTTCATGAATTCCCTAGCTAGAGAATAGATATACATTATTTCATCTAGATCAGATATATTTGCTTTTCTTATCATCTTTATAGTCCTAGACACTATGATACAAGAAAATAAGCGACCCATATAGCAAAAAACTAGGTCGCGAGGACCTAGTTCTTAATAGATGAGGTGATTATTAAAGAGTTTCTTCGAATGTTAAAGCGGAGATTTGGACGAAACCGTTGCCAGATCCTTTTTTCAAATTAAATTCATATTTATAGAAGCAATTTTTCTTAGGAGTTTCAATTACAGTTTCAATAGTTCCAATAGCGCCTTTTGAAGTCAAGTCTATTGTTTCGGCATTCTCAAACTTCGCATTATCTGCGATTAATAATTTGAAGGAATTAACAAGAGATCTGTTATATTTATCTAGTGTGATGCTAGTTTTCTTGATGCCAAGTTCAAAAGCTTTAGTCGTGTATATCGAGGCAACGCTTGGGCCACCTTTAATACCAGCCCTTACATAATTCCAATCGTTTTTATTGTTGTTCATGCATGCGACTTGGTAAGAAACACCTTCGCTAACATTTTCCCATGTAGAAGTATAAGAGCTTACCGATTTTTTATTATTTGTAGCATTGAAGGCAACGGTATAAGTTTTAGCCACTACTTCACCTTTTTCAGCAAACTCGACAACGACATTATTGACTGTTGTTGCATTGAATTTCATTGATGCGGTTATATCCTTGGCAGTTCCGTTCGCATTAGTTACAATGACCAATTTGACTTTATAGCCTTCATTTGGTGTGGCAATGACTTCGATTTCATCGCCAAAGAAGATATCACTGGTCTTGCTTAATGAAGCAGTTTCACATGCTGGGTTAGTAACAGTGATGCTAGCAGTCGCTGCAACAATTTCAGAATTAATGACAATTGCATCAACTATTTCCTTAGTTCCACTATAGTTTTTAAAGACACCAAGTAAGGTAACTTTTTTGCCAAATAATATGTCAGTCAGACTGACAATTTAATTAAACTGTAAAAGAATTGAAATTACAACAGGATAAAATTACGAATACTTTATAAACAAAAAAAGGATATAGGTCGTTCCTACACCCTCTTATATATCTATATTCTTATTTATCTTCTGGCTTATCTTCTAATTTAAGCGGATAGTCGCCTAGATGTTTGAGTTTGAAGCCATTCTTTTTATATTCTTCATAATCAAATGCTTCTAATTCATCTATTGCTAATTTATGGAATTCATAGAAATTATGCCACCAGGTCTGGTCACTTCCTAAAGAAGCGCTTAAATAGGCATCAGCAATATCGCATCCCATCGCAGGTGCTACATAAAAAGCACCCATGGCCAAGACATTTACCCCATTCCCAGTTATGGCCCTTCTAGCAGCAGGTACGCTTTCGACTACCCCAGCATGGACATGTGGGCATTTAGAGGCGGCAATATGAATCCCCATGCCAGTCCCACAGAAAAGCAAGGCTCTTTCATATTCGCCTTCACTAATTTTAGAGCCAACCCTAAGTCCGACTCTATGGAACATATTCTCGGTGTCATTTGGATCAGAATCTTTAGTAACTCCTAAGTCTTCAATCTTCCATCCTTTCTTACGAAGATGTTCACATACGGCTTCCTTTAATGGAAAGCCGGCAAAATCAGCCCCTACTACTAGATATTTATCCTTTATGGTTTTCATGTTGTTCTCCTAAGGTTATCTAACAATAGCAATTCTAAACCCGAATTTACATATTTTTTGATGTTTGATAAGTCGATTGAGTAAATTTCAACATCATTTGAAATTAATAGAAATCTATTCCGATTTATTCTTTATCTTTTCGTTTATCTT
>JALEUF010000151.1 GCA_022781015.1 Caryophanales bacterium | reverse complement strand
GGGAATATGTGCCTATTTTTGGATCAACTTTTTTAGTAATTTCACATTTTTCTGCTGGAGAAGAATAGTTTTGCTGAACATAGGTATTCATTTCTTTAGAAACATCGAAAACAGTTTCTTGATTAATTGTCTTTTTTACTCCATACATAGAAGTAATTGACCAAACTAGATTAGTTTTTTTGCCCCAAGAGCCAAATGAAACATTTTCTACTGTTGAAATTGTTTCGCTAACTGGAACCTCAATTTTTGTCCAAGTATTTTCTTCAAGAACAATTTTACCGCCAGCAACACCATAATCATCTTTTGCACCAACCCCAAAATTAGTAATCTTTTGATTGGATTTTATATAGAAAATGACAGAAGAATAATTCTTTAGCGAGTCAGTTAAAGCAGGCCTAAGCCAGACGGCATCTCCTTCGGCTTTATTAATATCCATTCTAACGTAATCGCCATAAACATCATCTTTTTGGCCTGTGTAATGGTTGAAGTCTGCAATTCCATAATTATTAGGAACATAATAATTTGCCTTCGTGTCATAAAGCACATCCATATCTTCATATAAAGATGGGATATAACGATCATCACCTAAGACAAGTTCATCAAAGTAAAGTCCATCTAACGGGCCTTTATCCACTACCGTGCCAACTTCTGGGGCAGTGAATAGATGTTTCCCTGGATGATTGCAACAAGCCCAGAACTCTTTTGAACCGTGTTTGTTATAAGTTGCATCCACCTTGTCATAATGATTGAAGATACAGCTTGGAGTATGGGCATCTCCAGCCTGGACGGTATAGAAAGCTGCACCTTTATTGACTAATAAGGCAGTTCCTGCGATTAATGATGCTGAGACTAATCCGATAATGATTAGTTTTTTATTTCTAGTAATATTCATTAGATATTACCTCCTTCCAAATTTAGTTTGGCTAATTTAATTAATTTGAATTCGCCAGGAAGCAGCCAAAAATCTTCCTTTTTATTATTTATTTCGAATTCAAAATGATTTCCTAGTTTTTGATTACCATTTGTAATCATTAGATACCTATCGTTATTGGTTTTATCTATAAAATGGCTCATGAATGTAAGGAATTCCCTTTCCATCTTGAAAGAAGAAATGCCATCATCTTCATAGTCAAAACCATTGTTTTCATCTAGATATTTAACTGAAACGAATTTAAGGTTATCAAATAAGGGGAAATAATTTTCTATAACCCTTCTTTGCTCTACTTTTAGATATTGATAAGTTGGGGTTTCGATTAGGTTTTCTCCAATAAACGGAGCGTTCCCATAACCTGTATCAAGAGAGTTTTGATGGAAATAGAACCACATAATTCCATCAGCCCCATGTGCTAAAGAAGTCGATATTTGCCACCTAAAGTCATTGCAATTAGGTTCGCGATACTTCCAATGCCCTATAGACAATAAAGACACAACAAAAGGAATATTAAACTTGTTACATACTTTTCTATAATTCCTTATATCATAAAGGAAGTATTCGATTCCTTTTTTTGAGTCCAAATAAGAATCAAAACACTGGGTATAATGATCAAAACCAATCAATTTGATATTAGTTTCTTTTAATATCCTTGATACTAACTCGAAGAAGAAATCTTCGGTTAATCCATATTTTTCAGACTCTTCTTTATCGTTCCAGTAAGGTAATAGATTGCCCCACGGCAATAGATTGGGCATTATCTTTTGGACTAGATTTGCCGTAAAGATGAAATTATCGATATGTTCGAAATTTGGCTCATCTCCAATATAGAATCCAAAAGTCGCTTTATGCTTTCCGAAGTCCAAATAGGCTTGTTTAACTTCGATTTCAAATTGTTCCCTAGATATTTCATCTAGTCTAAGATAGCTAGTCCTATCGTCATTTATTATTACTTTGATGTCATTTCTACCACATTCATCAAGAAGCTCGATAATTCTTTTCTTCTTGCATTTATTAGGATTATAGGCAAAAGACATCGCGACATTTATGCCACATTCTTTCCATTTGCTAACGATATATTTGATATCTATAGAATCATTTATGTATAGGTAATTCCAAAACGAGAATATCTTCTTCATTTACCTAATCCTTTCTTGGGTAAGCGCATCAAAGAAATATAGTTTTTCCCTATTTATCTTGAATTTGAGCTTTTCTTTTATGTCTGGAGATATTGGTTTAGTAGTTTTAACTGCAATAGGGGATGAATCGAAATCGCCATATAAGATGAATTCATTTCCTAATAGCTCGACACTTTTCAAAGCAAATTGGATATCAAAATTTTTATTAACAATATCGATATCTTCAGGACGGATGCCTAAGATAACTTCCTTGTTCTCATAATCTTTTAATATACTTACGTGAACTTTGCTTAGTTCTAATTCGAATTCATCTTCTTTCTTCACATGGGAGAAGATGAATTTATTATCCTTAATTGTCCCTTTAAGGAAATTCATTGAAGGAGAACCGATAAATCCAGCGACAAACATATTGTTAGGATCTTCAAATGCCTTCATTGGCTTATCTATTTGTTGGACAATGCCATCTTTCATAATGACAATCCTATCCGCTAAAGTCATTGCCTCGACTTGGTCATGGGTAACATAGATTGTAGTAGCCCCAACTGCTTTATGGATTGAAGCAATCTCGGCCCTAGTCTGTACACGTAATTTGGCATCCAAGTTTGATAAAGGTTCATCCATAAGGAATACCTTTGGTTTTCTAACAATCGCCCTGCCTAAAGCCACCCTTTGCCTTTGGCCGCCAGAGAGTTCGCTTGGGAAACGAGATAAATATTTAGCTAAATCAAGGATCCTCGCCGCATGATAGACTTCATAATCTATTTCATATGGATATAGTTTTCTTTTCTTTAGGATTTCACTTGGAGAGGAAGATATTTCCTTTAATATTGCTTCTTTTTCTTTCTTGCTATCTTGGATAGATTCAAGATCTTTTAGAAGCATTGAAACGAATTCATCATCTTTCTCTTCGCTAGGTGCAGCCTTTTCTTTTTCTAATAAAGAAGAAACAAAGCTAATCTCCTCATCGATTTCCTTTATTTCCTTCGTTAGTCTTTTGATGCGTTTAATATCATTACCAATAATAGGCTTCCTGACTTTATAGATTTGTTCTAAGACATCTTCAATTTCCTTGTAATTGGATAGATATTCATCAACAAGGCTATCTTCTTCTTTTTTAGAGAGGGCTTTAGAAATGTCATTAGATTTCTTCTTTAATTCAAGGAGTTTCTTTTTTAGCGAATCTAGTTCCTCGCTTTTTTCAAATATAGGCAAATAAGACTTATTAATAGTAAGCGAATAAGCCATATTCCTATAAACAGACATATGGGGATATAAAGCGTAATTTTGGAAAACCATCGATATATTCCTATCTTTTGGAGGAACATAATTCATTAGTTTCCCATCGATATAGAATTCCCCACTGCTAATATCCTCTAGCCCTGCAATCATTCTTAAAGTCGTGGATTTACCACATCCAGAAGGACCAACAAATACAATGAATTCCTTATCTTTTATCTCTAGATTGAAATCAATGACGGCATGGACATTGTTTGAATATATCTTATTTATGTTCTTTAAAACTATATTAGCCATCTATTTCCCCCAAATATGCAGATTCCTCAATCCATCTAGACCAGCTATCTTTTGCATATTTATAATCGGAATCTATGCAGAAAGATGGGGTATATTTATCTGGATTAGAATACATTCTCTTATACCAATAACCACCTTGTGGATATAGAGTTGCCTTATTTGCAACGGCAACATTGGCCTTGCTATTTGGGACATACAAGCAGTAATTAGAAGCAATATCTAAAACTGATTTCCCAAATCCTGACATATCCTTATAGGCATTATTTGAAGAAGAATAATCATATTTTAATGGACGTACTGCATTGGAATATTTTGTATATAGTTCGCAAGAAGACTTCCTTGACATGAATTTTAGGAATTCTTTGGCATCAGAGATATTGCTAGCCGCGCTAGGAATAAAGCAATTGCCAACGAAATCTGCAGTTACTACTTGTTGGTTACTATCGTTAGTTTTATATCCATCATTATGGAGGATATTATTGCTGTCATCGCTAATTTCAGGAACAGCAAACATCTTGAATGTTGGAGAAGATGCATTCATATATGGTTTCATTTCGTTTTCAAACCAAGATCCATTTAGCATCATTGCAGCTTCATAAGTAAGTAACTTAGATTGCCCTTCCGTTGCATTCATGATCATTGAATTCTCGCAGCAATAGTCACTATCAAAGAATATTTCCTTTAATAGACTCATTCCCTTTAATTTGCCTTTAGAAACACCGGGAGCATAAACTTCAGGAGAATCAAACTTATAGAAATTATCCATGTTTGCAACCCCCTCAAAAGAAGTCATCCATCCATCTATTCCATAATATAGATACCCATCAGCCCCGTTACCGCAATAGACTAATGGTTTAATCGAATTGCCGCCAAGTTTGGTATTATCTATAGTTTCGCATAAGTCTTTCAATTCTTTTGTAGTCTTAGGCAAATCCCACTTCTTCGCTTCGAAAAGGGTGGAATTATAGACAAAACCATTGATGTTATAATATTCAGGAATACTCCAATAGGAACCACGATATTCACTGCTTTTTTTGGCATTATCATCAAGACGGTCTAATAAAGTTTCGCCATTCTCGACTTCCTCTTTCATCAAATCGGATAAATCATAGATATATCCTTTGGTGGACCAATCATAAATATTCCCAATAGTCCTGTTATAGATCATGATGTCGCTTAAATTGGAGCTTTGTTCTAGTTTGGTAGCCGTAGTCGATGCCATTTCTCTATTCGGAATTAGTTTTACTTTGACATCTTTATGTTCTTCCATAAATGCTTCCGCTAGCTTTTCATAAGGAGTTAAGCCAAACCCACCTTTTACGAATTCTATTTTCAATATACGTTTATCGCCATCTCCATTAGTCCCGCAGCTAGTTAGTAGCAATAACGATGTTGCTAATAAAGGTAATGCTTTCTTAAATTTTGACATGATTAAAATCCTCCTACTTTATTGGAATCAAATATCTTCCTTCTCCTGGATATAATTTGAATTTATATTCCCCATTCGAAGGCAATCTAACTAACATCTTTTGGCCAAATCTATACATAAGTAGTCCTTTGGCGTTATTAAATTTCAATGTAACTTCATCGATTTTATTTTCATATGGATCAGTGAAATTCATTAACATAAAAGCATCATCATTAGTTTCTTTATGCTTAAAACTAGTCAGGAGAGTATCTTCACTAGCGGAATTTATCTTCACCCTATCAAAATAATCGACATGTTCGACTAAATTAGCAAAGTTTTGGTTATCATAAAGTTCATTCGCATTGAAATAAGTGACATTATCAAAATCATAAGAGGTCAAGACGTCTTCAAATGAATGGACTTCGTTATTTACTTGACTAGCCAAATCATAGGTATAGTTATAAGTCCCATCATAATAATTAAATAAGGCAAATTCCCCTTCTTTAGCAGATTTGTCCCCTGCATATTCATAATAAGTGAGGTTTCTAGATCCAAAGGCTAAAGATGTATAGACTTGGAATCTAAAATCTGCAATAGAGGTCAAATCCCTTAATCCAGTAAAGTCTCCTTTAGTCTGGACAAAACTTCTTAATTCGATGTTATTTGCTTTTGCTTTTAAGGCGGCTAATTGAAGATTTAGCAAATATTGGCTTCTTAAATAGGAGCCGTCCCCACCTAAAAATGGATAGAAATCATAAGAAATGTAGCCAATCTTTTTCCCTATTAATTCGATATATCTATCTAGATATTGGCTATAGGAGAAACCACCCATATGATCTTTTCCACTTGCATAAATAGGAAGAAGATTAACTAGAGGTTCACCTTCGGCATTTAATTGCTTCATCCTATCTAAATAGGCATTTACTTCCCAGCTTACATTTTCTAATTCATCATAAGTAGGCTCGTCGTAGCAGAAATTACCAGCATAGTTACTATAGTGGATATATTTATTGTCATCAGTAAATATCTTATCGATTATTCTATTTACTTCTTCTTGGCTATTGATTCCTTTTTTATAGCAATAGCCGCTTGGTTGGGTCAATCCATAAAAAGACCAATCCCTAACATAATATTCAAGGTTATATTTTTTCGCTAATTCAAGGGCAATTAAAGCGTGTTCTTCTGCCTTTTTAGCCCTATTTTCAATAGTAGCCTCTAATGAAGAAGTCTCGCTAGATGCCCCTTCATATAAAGCAATTATCTTATTAAAGCCAGCATCTGCAATCTTTTTATAATGTTCGTCAGTCAAAGTATTAACGTTCTTGCTAACTCCGTTCCAGCTTCCAACAGTTGGTCCAGCATAGGCAACAAAAGTTACTTTATCTTGGCTAGAAAAGGTTGGCTCTACAATAGAACCTAGCGAATTGCAGCCTGATAAAATAGAGATAACAGGTATTAATGTAAATAAGGAAACTTTCTTATTTTTCATTTTTCTTCTTCCTTATTAATAAAGTAACTAGAACACCTATGCCAACTAGTTCTATAACTGAAGTAGCAATAAATATGATTGCTAGGTAATTAGTAGAAGTATTTAGCCTAATCTCATCATCAATATTTGTATCTGGATTATTCTTGTCATAAATGACTTCAGTTTCTTTTTCTACAATTGTTTCGGGGGCACTAGAAGGGGCATTAACATAGACGCTACTAGTATTCGACATACTAAAGTCATCGATTTTAATAAAGGTAAACCCAGTACAGCAAAGGGCGAAATAGCCATTTAATTCAAGCCCATCAATTTCATAATACAATGTGTAATTAACTTCACCTGCTGTTTTTAGATATAGTTTTAGATTTCCGTTATTTGAAACAAACCTGAAGCAAATCGCATCGCTTTCTTTAATCTTTCCTTCATCAAATGGCGAGGTGTATTGGATGTTTTCCATTAATGAAAGAGGTATTTCGTTATGGGCTGTAATTGTCGCATCATCTTTATTGAATGTAGAGATTTCAGAATCGCTAAAGATACCGGGAGTGAATTTATCTCCATATTTCTTATCAGGAACAATTTGAGTTATGAGTGTTGCATATTTGCCATAAGAACCATAAGTCTTGTTTTCTCTTGATAAATCTAATCCGATCCACCTACCAAGAGTAGTCGCATTCTTGCTTGGATCTTCAGTTGAAGTATCGGCTAGAATCGAGCAAAGCTTGAAATCAAGAATGAAGTCATCATATTGATGGCTAGAACCAAAGAAAGTCCCATCAGTCCCGCAGTTAAAGACTAACTTTCCATCTTCAACCCCCATCTTTCCACCGCCATCTCCATCCATTAAGATGAAGTCTTCTTCTCCTTTATTGCCAAAGAAAGAAGAAGAGAAATTATGGGTTACACTTTTAGTAACTGGAACATAGTAGAAGGTGTTAGTTAATTTGACGTTATCAAATATAACTTTATTATCAATATCAGTTAAGCTAGCTATTGCAAAATAGCCGATAAAATTAGTAACGGCAGGGAAATTAGCTACGCTTCCGCTAGAATCTTTTACTAATCTAGAATTTTCATAGACAAGGAATTTGCCACTTTTATATATCTTTATATTGATTTGGCTACCTGAAGTAGATATGGAACTGAATACGTTGGTATTCTTGGATGTATCTAGAGTTTGGACTCCATTTTCATATTGCTTTAATTCACCTTTATCCTTGCTAATTTCATAGACAAGGGAATTAGAATAAAGATCAGCTGGGTTTTTGCCTAGTCCAAAGACAATCCCTAGTTTTTCATTAGTTGCAGCATTAGAAAAACTAATATCAAACTTCAAATCCGCTATTTCGACTTCCTTGATTATTGAAGTATCATTTCCTATTTGTTTCTTAGACAAGATGAAATCATTTTCCTTGCTAGAGAAAGTTAAAGTTGAGGTATCAGAAATACTAGCCGTATTTTGGTAAGTTGGGCTATTTTTAAAGAAAGTAAAACCTCCTGCAGGATTATCGAAATCAAAATTATTGAAGTCCTCACTTATAGATTGGTTTTCACCATAATTAAGTAAAAGATTGTCAACATGAATGATTGCATTCTCGGAAGAAGCCATAACGCCAACATAGGCATTCATTAAATCTGTGTCGTTATAGGTATACATGAAACTAGCTTCATTAGAAGCATCAAAATCAATGCTATTCTGGAGTTTGAAATTTATCTTTCCTTCTGTTTTTGAAATAGGAGTAACCCTACAAGTTAGCCATGCATCTTTAGCGTCGGTCCCAAACAAAGTCTTGAAATCGAAATTATGTGACAATTTTGTTCCGCCTAGGCCTGAAGCAACGCTGGAATTAGTATAGGAAATGCTATTATAGACAAGTTCCTTATTCCAGACTCCGCCATTAGTCACATCTATGTTCTTGCTAACAAAAGTTGGAGTGATCCATCTATCGCCTTCGATTTTAAAATCATATTGGAAATAGTTGATGTCGTTAGTTAATTTCTTGCTGAATAGTCCTAAACTTTCCCCACCATCATTGCTCTTATTAAATGTCAAATAAGAAGACCCTTCGCTAGACTGGGCGATTCTATTTGAAGATCTATCGTTCCAAGTCTCATTATCTAAACCACCAGCATTGGCCTTGTTATTAAATGTATCGTTAATCAATACTTTGCTTTTTTGGCTCGCATCTACATTTATTGGATTAACACTAGTTAAAGCTATAGGCAATCCAAATCCTAGACAAACTAACGTAGGTAAAACAATTCTCTTTTTCATAAATGGCCTCATTTGTATCCCCATTTTCTTCCAATCCTTTCTAATAAATGTTTCATTAAAATCACAAGAGGAATAGACACCAATGTGAAACATATTCCTATTGCTGCTGCATAATTTAGTTTTTGCTGTTCGGTAAAGTTATTGATCAAATAGGCAATTGTCCTAGTCCCAACCGCACCATTTGTAATTAACTTAACTTGTATAAATAAGGTAAATACAGTTGTAATGCTTCCTAGGAATGCCACCATCAAAGTCGGCCAAATCAAAGGAATGATGATATCAAATAATTCCCTTCTTCTAGATACCCCTTCTAGTTTGGCGTTTTCTATGACTTCGGTCGGTATATTGCTCATTGCCCCACCTAAAATCAAAATGTTATATCCAGTCCCAACCCAAAGACAATAAAGAGGAATCGTGAATTTTTGTGCCAAAGTCCCATCGTTTAGCCATCCAAAATCCGGGAAGAGTCTACCCGCCAATCCACTTTCAGGAGAAAGCATGAATTTATAGACAAGAACATAGATTGTTATAGAGATAATAGATGGCAAGAAGAAAACTACCCTAAAGAAATTCTTGCCAGGTATCTTCTTATACATAAAGTAAGCAAGGATAGTAGAAATAAAGACGAGCAATACATCATTTATCCCTAAAAGGAATGAATAGATAATCGCATCCCTAAATTCAAAGCCATTATAGTCGTTTCCCCTAAATAGTTCCTGAAAGAAGCTTTTGTAGTTCAAGAAAGTAAAATTGCCAGCTCCATCTTGGAAAGAAATTATTATAGAAGATAGATTTACATAGACGAAAAAGATAAGAAATTGCAGCAAAGGAAGAGCAAGCATTGACCATATGAAAATCAATTTAAGGCGATCCCTTCTCTTCTTTTCTTTTAATAATGCCAAATCGTTCTTGTTCATATTATTTTAGACCGCCATCAATTGTGTTAAGCATTAATTTCTTTTGGAAAATCGCATAGAAAATTAATACAGGCAATACCGCTAATACCATAGCAGCACAAATAACAGGGAAAGCATTGGCACTATCACCTAATCCAGCAATGCCAACTGCAATAGTTGGACGATTTGAATAGAATAGACTTGGATACCAATAATCATTCCAGAAACCCAAGAATCTAATAATGGTAAAGGTCAAAACCCCGTTTCTAGCTAACGGAACCATTATTTGCCTGAATATCCTGAAATCGCTAGCGCCATCCATCATTGCAGATTCTGCAAAAGACCATGGGATAGATTTGAAATAACTATGTATATATAAGAAAGCACCACCAAAAGCACTTGCGTTTAGGATAATCATCCCAAAATAAGTCCCCATCAAGGAAAGATCATTCATTAGTTTATAAGTTGCAGGTAAACTCGCGACAGCCGGAATAAATGAGGCAGTCAATACGATGGTATATATCAATTTATTACCCTTGAATGTGTATTTAGCCAATACATAGGCCGCCATACATGTAAATGTCATTGAGACAATAGTCTCCCCTAAAGATAGAAAAATGGAATTAAGAAACATCTGTAATATATTCGTCTCTTGGCTTCCAACACTTATTTTATTAAAAGCATCTATGAAGTTTTGGATTGTTGGATTAGATGTAAACCAGAAATAATTTGGATAGATCCTTGTATCAGTAATAGGGTCATAACCTCCAATAAATTCATTAGGAGATTTAAAGGAATTAATCATTAAATAGACAAATGGATAAATAAGAGAAATTGCATATGCCAAAAACAAAATAAAGATGAACCATGTAATGATTTTCTGCTTCAAAGCGGAAGAAGAAAAAGCACGGTGGCGAAAATAACGACCTCTTTTTCTGATTTGCTTTTTGGTTAAGGCATCCATGGTAATATTGTTTCAAAATATTAAGCAAATAGAAAGATACGATTTTAACGTTTAATAGCATTTTTTAGCCGCTAAAAATGTTTGTTTTATATTTCTATTAAGATATACTTTAGACATGATTGAATATAATTTCAAAGTACTCTCCAAATTGCTCTCTTCGTTATCGTTGCTAATCAAGGCAAACGTATCAATATTCGATGAGAACGGCACTTCTAGCGACGCTAGAAACCTAAATATCTTTCCTTTTTGTATGTTTATAAAAGATGATGTAAGGAAAAAATGTGCTATAAGCGATAAGATGGCCATCGAAAAAATAACGAAACAAGACGAACCATTCTATTATTATTGCCATTTTGGATTAGTTGAAATCATCCTAAAATTCTCAGTAGATGCCAAAAGTTCCTTCTATATTTTGATTGGACCATTTAGGGATCCTAAGAAATACAAAGAAAATATCGAACACATAAAAGAATATTGCCTTCTATTCAAAAAGAATGAAAAAGATTTGATAAAGAAATATAAAGCCATTCCCTCATTTAGCATCAATAAATACCAATCGATTATAGATATGATTACTATCATTCTTAATTACGCTAAAACCACAAAACTAATCGCTTCAAAAGATAACTTTCTAGAAAAAGAGCTAGACCCCTATATCAATAAGCACCTAAACGAAAGTATAAGAGTCGAGAATATTTGCAAGGAATTATTCCTTTCCAATAAGCAATTAGAAAGGGTGGTAAAACTATATTCAGGTACCACTCCTAAAAAATATATCCTCAAATATAAAGTCGATAGGGCCTATAACGATATTAGGTATAGCGAAAATACTCTAGTCGAAATAGCAGAACGCTATGGATTTATTGACTATAACTATTTCGTGCGCGTATTTAAAAAGATTAAAGGCGTTCTTCCTAGTGATGTTAGAAAGGAAGCCAAAGAAGATAATTAAATTTGTCTTCCTTTAGAAAGAATTAGGAATCCCGTTAGATAAATTATCTAATCTTCTTAAATATTCTTTTTCATCAAAAGAAATCTTTTTCTTTCTTATTTCAAAGCAGTACTTGGAGAATTGCACTGCCATAAGCTCTTTTGCAATGAACTCATCTTTTTTCTTAGAAATAGCTTCAAATACGGATTTTACATCTTTATTTTCTTTGATTTGTTCTTCTATTTCATCAATCCATATATTCAAAAATAGAAAGCAATATCTCTTGATTCATCATAATCTTCCAAGTCTATATTATTTACCTATGCATATTCTTTATCTGCCTTTTTCAACTCACGGTAATTAAGGTCGAACACTTTGTCGAAAGCCTTATTTTCCCCTTTAATATTTAAAGGCAAATCAAAATCACTAAATTTGTTTATAAAGAAGTTCCAGGGTTTATAAATTCCTTTCACATCATCATTTTCATTCAAATCAGGGTCTATCTCGTTATTAAATAGCTTATAGAGAGTATCGACGTTATCTTCCCATATCCCCTGCCCTCTTCCTTCTAGAATTATATATTCTTTATTTGAATTGAATTCTACCAATTCTTTTTCTTTCCTGCAGATAAAATTATATCCTTCACCTGTATCGTATTCGAAAGCAAATTCATTAGGTAGTTCCTTAAATTTGTGATTGCCTAAATATTTATAACCGTCCAATGGCTCTTCCATAAAAGGGGACATGACATAGCAAATAGAATCTTTTCTAACTGTAATCAGAAAGCAATGTTCGAAGAATGCCCCCAAAATAGTTCCGATTGCAACGCCAAATTTAAATAAATTAGGATTCCCTTTTACTAATATCACTCGATAAAAGCGGTCTTTTGGCCCGTTTTTAAAATCTATTCTAAGTTTTGTATAAAGCATATAAAGCTCCTCGTTACTAAATAGATTTTAACACATGGATTATTTCAATATAAACCACAAAGCAAAAAGACTAGGAGCACTTCTATTTTATAATTTGAACTAACTAGAAGTTTATATGTATTTAGTTTCCAAATAATTAATGAATCTAGGCAATGTTATTTCTAGATACCCATAGGTAGGAGAATACAAAATCCCTCTTTTAATTAATCTATCGCGATAGACACTGATAATTTTAGAATCAATATTAGTAACTAAACTAAGTTCCTCGATTTTCATAGGTCTATCTTCTTTAAAGCCATGTAAAATTTCTTGTTCCTTCTTGCTTAATTCGGAATAAATCTTGTCATAAACATAATCGGCAAGATATTGATCGAATTCGGAAAGGACTTCAGGAGTCAAATCCCTTAATCCCTTCCCAAACATCAGATAACCCAAGACTTGGTATGCATAGGCATACCCTTTTGTTAATTTGGCTAGTTCTAAAGAAGTTTCCTTAGTTGAATTCAAATAAGTTTCATAGGCAGAGGCAATAGACCCTATATATAAAGGTTCAAGGCGAATCTTTGGGGCGCGGTAAAGGAAAGTAAGCGATTTATCCTCTTGCAATTTTGATACATTTTCATATAAGCCAGTCATAAGTAAATATAGAGGATATTTAAGCCTTAATAACGATTGATATGCCTGAATAAAAGTCTTCATTTGATCGCTATTATCGATTTCATCAATAGTAATAAGGACTTTCTTATTTTTGTCTTTTAAATATCCAAGCATCTTTTTAAGCAAGGTATTTACTGTTGTAACTGGCTCATCTCCTTTTAAAGAAAAAGTAAGCCCATGAAAAGAAAAACTAAACTCTCCTTTGACAAATAACTTTTTAGCCTTCGTGGTTTCATATATCTCGGAAGCTACATTTTCTAAAATATTATCTTTTGGGCCTGGATCTACTACAATCCAGTTTTTATCTTCCGATAATTTAGAAGCAATCGAAGAAAGCAAAACAGTCTTACCGCTTCCTCTAAGACCAGTAATTATATATACGTAATTTGATGTCTGGTTCCCAGAAAACTCCGATATGATTTTATCAGTTTCCTTTATTCTATTAATCAAGTTTGCTGGTTCAATTCCAAAAGTCATTGAAAATGGATTATTTGCCATAAGAGTTCCTCCTTTATTTAAATTTTAGAACTCTTTAGAACTTATTGCAATATTTATAACTCTTTAGAACTCTTTAGAACTTCCAAAAAATTTTAGAACTCTTTAGAACTTCAAATCAAAACATCGATTCTATCGGCACTTTAAAAATCTAAAGTAGGTATTTTTTAATATTTCTTGTTTTATTAGGCAAATAAAGGCCAAGTAATGGCAAACTTAATCAATATGAAAAATATTGGTATTGAAATGATACTTAGCAAGGTTGAAAGGAAAACACTATCACTAGCAACATAAGTTTCCCTATCATAATCATTACAGAACGCTATTACTACTGCACTAGTCGGGGCATCCATCCCAATGACAATGGCAGCTAGACTATATTCATTAAATCTAATTAACCCAGTTAGTTGAATTAAGATGCATATCCCAAATGTAATAGCAGGAATAGCAAACATCTTTAATGAGGCTATTAACCAAGAAGTCTTATTCTTTAAGGCTGAAGCAATATTGGATTCCCCTAGAGTAACCCCAATTAGAAGCATACATAATGGGGTGGCTAAACTATCACCCATGGAAATAATCTTAAATAAGGCTGGGCAAGTCTTATCAATACGGAGGAAGCCATAACTAGTCCCATTGACATCTACTTGCCAAATTACATTTTGGATAAGCCAAATCAATACACCTAGTCCCATTGAAATCATGATTGGATTAACAAATATGGATTTTAATGTCGATTTGGCATTCTCTTTTGTTAACTTGGTCCCAGAAATTGTAATAAAGCAATAAATATAGACAACAATTCTAAAAGACAAAGTCATCAAAGAAGATGGGATAAGGACACTAGAAAGAGGTTCGCCGCTATATATAGCTTTTAATATAGGAATAGAGAAGAAAGTTAGCTGTCCGACTGCGGCTAAAATTGCATACACGGGTCGCTTGGAATTATCACTTTTGATAAAAACAAGGTTCCCAAATAGGATAAATATTACATATAAAAGCAAAGACAATAAAAGCAATAATCCATGTGTGGATAATTCATTTGGATTGAAATCAGACATGAAAGCTGCAAAAGCCATACATGGTATTGCTATTTTCATTACCAAGGCATTTATTACTTCTTTTCCTTTTTCTCCAATGATGTTCTTTCTTCTAAAAAAGAAGCCAAGAAACAAGAATACAATAGTAGATAGAATTGCCCCGATGAAGTTTTGATCGCTAAATATTTGAACAATGATTTCCATAAACGAGCAAATCTTACTACGTTAAATAGCTTTATTATAAAGAATGCGCTTTCATAGTTGTTTTTTAATTGCTTTCGTAGCGCTTTCTTTACTTTTTTAGCTATTTCTAGTGTTCTTAATACCAAATTAGTAATAG
>JALEUF010000147.1 GCA_022781015.1 Caryophanales bacterium | reverse complement strand
GCGCTGGTTAACCGCCTTCGCCACTGGTGTTCTTCCATATATCTACGCATTTCACCGCTACACATGGAGTTCCGTTAACCTCTCGCGCACTCTAGCCAGGTAGTTTCCAAGGCTGGATGGGGTTGAGCCCCATTCTTTCACCCCAGACTTGCCAAGCCGCCTGCTCACTCTTTACGCCCAATAATTCCGGATAACGCTCGTGACCTACGTATTACCGCGGCTGCTGGCACGTAGTTAGCCGTCACTTTCTGGCGAGGTACCATCGGCGTCCGCGCATTTCCTCGCGGGCGTGTTTTTCCCTCGTAACAGAGCTTTACGATCCGAAGACCTTCATCACTCACGCGGCGTTGCTCGGTCAGGCTTTCGCCCATTGCCGAAAACTCCCTACTGCTGCCTCCCGTAGGAGTATGGGCCGTGTCTCAGTCCCATTGTGGCCGTTCACCCTCTCAGGTCGGCTACACATCCTCGCCTTGGTGGGCTGTTATCTCACCAACTAGCTAATGTGCCGCAGGTCCACCTAAGAGTGTCGCAAACGCGACTTTCAAGCGATCTTCATGCGAAGACCGTTGTTATCCGGTATTAGCCAAACTTTCGTCTGGGTATCCCAGTCTCAAAGGCAGGTTACCTACGTGTTACTCACCCGTTCGCCACTAGGGTATTGCTACCCTCGTTCGACTTGCATGTATTAGGCACGCCGCCAGCGTTCATCCTGAGCCAGGATCAAACTCTCAATAAAATATGTTTTGATCTAGTTCAATTAATTATCTGGTTTTGTTTTTGATTCTTAAAGAATCGACGTTAAGTGTTTGTTGTCAATCTGTCTAGTTTTCAAAGATCAGTTAGCACACCGGGCTCTCACCGACCAGGTCTCCCTGGATTTGTGTGCTTGGATAATTTACTACTTTCTTCTTACTCAGTCAAGAACTTTTTTTCAAATTTTTTAATTTTTTTGAAGAGGTTCTTTTTTATCGATTTTGGAGCAATAATGCCCACATAATCGAGACTTTTCAGCGGTTCGGACTCGTTTATCCTTAAGTCGCGAACGTTGATTATTCTACTCATTTATAGAGACTAGTCAACTACTTTTTGCATAAATTTTTCATATTTTTTAAAAATGCCCATTTTATCGATACTTTTTCTTTAAAAAACTTTTATAGAAATATAAAAAATGCCCCAATTACGAGGCATTAGATGGATTTGTTATTTATTAGAATGATTTCTTCCACAATCCGTGGAGGTTGCAATAGCTATAAACTTCCTTTAGGACTTCATCTTTTTCCAAGGTGAATGTGGCTTTTGGTTCACCAGTTGGATCTAGATAATCGATTCTAATTCCTTTAGAAGTAACAATACCAATCCATTCAATATGGTGTTCAATAGTCATTGGATGGATAACACTACCCACTACTACATTAACTTTATCACCTTCAACATGTACATCTGGGATATGTTTTTCATTTGAGGCATCGACGGTATTGGCTTTAAGTTCAACTAATCCGGTTGGATTTTCATTACTTGATAGGTCGAGGAAGACTTTTTTGCATTCATTGCATTTAAAGAATTTGTTCATAATTAGATTTCCTTTCTTATCTATATATTAATACATAAATAACAAATAGTCTTAGAATATGCTTTCCATTTTTAATATAGAGGAAGAGAAATGATCTTCATTAGGGAAATCTTTTCCCTTTAACATCCTAAGTCTTTCCTTTTCCATTTTTATTTCATCTTTACTTAACCCGTCTTTTTTAGAAAGATATAAATCAAAGAAAATAGATAATTTGATGCGAGAATAGCTAGAGGCAAAATCTTTATTATATGGATAGCCTAATTTAGTAGATGCATATTTAATGACGGCAAAGCTATCAATGTGGTTATGTGCCCTATCCTTATTCTTGCTAGAAGTAAGCGACCCCTCCCCTTTTACATATATATATAAAGGATATGGGAGAATCTTTACTAACCTAGAAGAACTAAATAAGGAATATACCAAAGGAGTATCTTCAAACATCATTCCTTCTTTTAATAATAAAAGATTATCAGAATGGAATAATTCTTTCCTAAATACCTTGTTCCAGAGGAATCCTCTTAATGAAGCATCTTTAAGAAGCTTCTTGCAGGCTTTTTCTCCAGTTAATATTTGTTTTCTTCTTGGCCTAAACAAATTCTTTTTTATCTTTCCTTTATATTCGACTAGATAATCAAGGCAAACTACATCGATATCATCATCAAAGCCACTTATTGCAACTTTAGCAAAATCGCTTGCAAGATAATCATCAGAATCAGAAAATGCAATCAAGTCTCCTGAAGCATGCTTTATCAAATTGATCCTATTCCCTAAAGGGCCTAATTTGGTTTCATTAACGATAATCTTTATCCTGTTATCTTCTTTTTGCTTATCAATAAGGTAATTCAAGGAAGAATCCTTGCTTGGTTCGACTCCAAAAAGGAATTCGATATCCCCATCTTGCTTTAATAAGGAAGTTACTAATCTAGGCAAAGTAGAGACTGAATTATATACAGGAATCAAAAAAGACAATTTCATAAGTTAATCATACGTTTTTAAATCCAACAAAAGAAGACCTCCAGTTGAACTAGAAGTCTTTTGAAGTTATTTTCTATTGTTTCCTTTGATTAAGGCAAGGAAATATAAGATCCTAACGAATATGGCAATGAAGTCCGTATACATCTTGAAAGCGCAATATAGAGGCATATTCTTGCCGGCACTATTTTGCAATATATTCTTGATGTTATAGGTATCAACCGCTACCAATATTAGTAAGAATGCCATGACTGCGATAGAGACAATGACATTATAGATATAGAAGGCAGCTGGATTAATTAGCCATAATACAAACCAGAACGCGCCGCCTAGAAGCAGGCACATAAGAGCCCCGGCAGCAATCATTCCAAGTACATTGAGGTTTGATTTTGAATAATATCCGATTAATCCCATGATAACAAAGACTAATCCAGATATCCCAAATGCCTCACCCAATGTATAGAAATCGATTCCTGCAATCAAGAAGGAACTAAGGAATACACCCATCAATATAGCATATAGGATATAAGGTACCCATAATGACTTCTTATCCGAATAGGCCCTATGAGTAATTACTAGGCTATCGATAAACATGATGATATAGCTAGCAATCAATATACCAACATAGGTGAATATAGCAGTATCGGGTACCTCTCCTGCCCAGTCGATTCTACCAAAATTGGTAAACCAGCCAGCGAATAAGGCACCTACTACTATAGATACTATTGCAGAAATGGCTAATCCTATCCCCATATAGAGATAGACTTTGCCAATGGATTTGTTCTTGTTCTGTAAAAATTCATTTACTTTGGTTTCGTCTTGGGGAGCCCTAGACTTTCTAACCGAAGCGAATGCCATCTTATTTTACCAATCCATCGATTAGTCCCTTGTAGGATTCTAGGGTTAAGCTAGCCCCACCTACCAAGGCACCATCAATGTCCTTCATAGACATATATTCGGCAATATTATTTGGCTTGACTGAACCGCCATATAATATTCTCATTTCTTCGGCAACTTCGCCAAACATGGAAGCTAAGACACTTCTAATGTGGGCGATTGTATCTTCAGCAATTGCAGAAGTCGCATTCTTTCCAGTTCCGATTGCCCAGATTGGTTCATAGGCAATGACGACTTTCCTTGCGTCTTCTTTGCTTAATCCTTCTAATCCTTCTCTAATTTGAGTTTCGACAAAGGACTTTGTCTCGCCTTTTTCAAAAGTCTCAAGAGATTCGCCACAGCAATATAAAGGAGTCATATTAGCTTCAAGCAAAGCCTTGATTTTAGCATTGCACTTGACACTAGTCTCGGCATCATATTCTCTTCTTTCGGAATGGCCAAGTATTACCCAGTCAATTCCGATTTCCTTTAACATTGGAATAGAGATTTCACCAGTATAGGCACCATGATCATGGCTTGAGCAATTTTGGGCCGATACGATTAAGGAAGATGGAGAATTTTCCTTAACGGTTTCTAAACAAACATAAGTTGGGGCAACGCCAACATCGATATCATGGGAAATAGCATATTCGACCATATCCTTGCAGCCAAGGGCAAATTCCTTGGCCTCGGATGGAGTCTTATTCATTTTCCAGTTTCCCATCAAAAGTTTTTTTCTCATTTATATTTCCTCTTAGCGAAGGACATCAACACCTGGGAGGTGTCCATCGTTTTCAATCATTTCAAGTGAAGCTCCTCCACCAGTAGAGACATGGCTAAATGAAGCTTTGTAGCCAAATTGCTTGACAGCAGAAGCGCTATCGCCACCACCACAGACAGTAAAGGCTTTTCCTTGAAGTTCGGCAATGGCTTTGCAGACTGCAACAGTTCCGGATTGGAAATCCTTTTGTTCGAATACGCCCATAGGACCATTCCAGAAAACCATCTTGGCCTTGGCAATGATAGCTTGATAACGTGCTATTGTCCTTGGACCGATATCGCATCCTTCAAATCCGTCTGGGATACGTCCGCCAGCTTCGATTTCGGTATCGACAACTTTGATATTGCGTCCTTCTTTTTCTTCAAAGGAATCAGTAACGACTGCATCATCTGGAAGGATTAGACGTCCATTGGCTTCATCGATGCATTTTCTTGCATAATCAAGTTGATCCATTTCGCATGGGGAATTTCCAATATCCATTCCCATGGCTTTCTTGAATGTATAGGTCATAGCACCACCGATCAAGACATAATCGCATTTCTTTAACAAGGAATCGATGACTTTGATCTTATCGGAAACCTTGAATCCACCTAATATGGCTACATATGGTCTATCTTCGTCTTTGACTTCGACGCAACGGGTAAGGTTAGAAACTTCCTTAATCATCAAATAGCCTTCTGCTACTTGCTTTCCTTCTTCTTTTAATATGGAAGGTACCCCAACTGTAGAAGCATGGGCCCTATGGCTAGAACCAAAGGCATCCATGACGAATACATCAGCTAAAGAAGCCCATTCGGCGGCTAATTCAGGATTATTCTTTTCTTCGCCCTTTTCATAACGGGTATTTTGCATAAGAAGGATTTCGCCATCTTTTAGATTGGCAACGGCATTGGCTAATGCTTCTCCACGAGTTTCCTTGCAGAAATAAACCTTGGTTGGGGAAACTAGTTCGCCAAGTCTAGTGGCGGCACAAGATAAATCATTGGCCTTCTTCATGGCTTCAATTTTAGCCATATCAGGTTCCTTCCATTTGATCTTGCCAAGGTGAGACATAAGGATGACCCTAGCACCTTTGGAAGTTAGGTAATTAATAGTTGGCAAAGCAGCCCTTATTCTATTGTCGTCTCTAATGACGCCATTAGTTTGAGGAACGTTGAAATCAACGCGGACAAGGACTCTTTTGCCTTGTAAGTCTTTTAAATCTTCAATTGTTTTTAGCATTTTATTTTGCTCCTAGCAAAAAGAGTATACCACCCTATAAGGGTGAAACAAAACAATATAAACTAATTTTATAAACATTTTTTCCTAAATGTAAAAAAGACAGGAGTGTTGCCTCCTGCCTAAAAATGGATATTTTTTAAATTACTTACAGCCAAGAACTTTGCCATATTCGCCAGCAAGACGGACATATTGGCAAGTGAAGGAATATTCGTTGTCATACCAGGAAACGACTTTGACGTGTTGGAGTCCAGTCTTATCGGTGAAGACAACAGTTTGGGTGGCATCAAAGACACTACCGGCAGTTGCGCCAAGGATATCGCTAGAGACGATTTCGTCTTCAGTGTAATCCATGACTTCCTTTAAGGAGGTTTCGCTAGCTTTCTTTAAAGCAGCATTGATTTCTTCTTTGGTGACATTTTGATTTTCTAGGACTAAGGATAAGTCAACTAAGGAACCATCGGTTACAGGAACTCTAACAGCTCCACCCATTAACTTACCATCTAGTTCAGGAATGACGACCTTGATGGCCTTGGCAGCACCAGTGGTTGTTGGAACAATGTTGGCGGCTGCGGCTCTACCACGGCGTAAGTTGCCTTTGGCGAGGTCAAGGATGGTTTGGTCATTGGTATAGGCGTGGACGGTGGTCATGAATCCGCCTCTGACACCGAAGGTATCGTTAATAACCTTCATAACTGGGGCTAAGCAGTTAGTTGTGCAAGATCCGCCAGAGATGATCTTCATATCTGGAGTTAAGGTATTGGTATTGACTCCATAAACGAAGGTTGGGATATCCTTGGAGGAAGATGGAGCAGAGATGATGACGCCTTTGGCACCATTGTCGAGGTGGACTTGGCCATCTTCTTTGCTCTTTAATCTACCAGTGCATTCCAAAACGATATCGACACCGTATTCTCCCCACTTCAAATCATGTGGGTCCTTTTTGCCAAGGACTGGGATTCTAACACCCTTGAAGACAAGGTTGTTCTTGATGAAATTTCCGGCTTCGTCTTTTTCGACTTCGGCAGAGATTTCGTTTGCATGCCAGGTACGATGTGTGGTGTCATACTTTAATAAGTAGGCAAGTGTATTTGCGTCGACTAAGTCATTGATAGCGACGACTTCGAATCCACCGACTTCGTAAGCACGGCGGAAGGCGAGACGGCCAATACGACCGAACCCGTTAATAGCTAGTTTGATGGACATATTCTTTATTGTCCCTCCTTTATTTAAGCGAATAAATTATACTAAGGGAATTTCATCTTTAAAAGGGGTAATTACCTTAGGTAATATACAATAAATCGGTAAATGTAGTTACTTTGGTTGCTCAAGGTCCAAAAATAGCTCTTCTATCCCTACTTCTAGCCCTTTTGCAACCTTATATAAAGAAGAAATAGAAACGTTCCTTCTTCCGTTCTCTAAATCGGAAATATATTGCTTGCTTAATCCGGTTAATAAAGATAAACGAAACTGGGAAATCTCCTTGCTAGTCCTAATAATGGCGATTCTAAGGCCTAATTTGGCACGGAATGAAGTTATTTCGTTCTCTAAACGTTCCTTATCGGATATTTCCAGAATCATTTATATATTCCTCGTGTATCTTTCTTAAAATATGGTTAATGTTAGATTTCGAGACTTGGCTAGAAATAGTTTCAGATAAAATTGACGCAAGCTCTTCTAGGCTAGCCTCGGGATTATTTTTCCTGATATCTGCTAAAACTCTGACTTTATATGGCAAGTTGTCCAATATCCTTTTTTCTTTCAGATAATCTATTTCCTTAATTTGCCTAGAAGCGGCAGACAATGTCTTTTCCATATTGGCTAAATCTAGGTTTTCTAATCTATTGTCTATATTGATCATTTCTCTTCCGACACGGACATTTTCAAATTCAAGGCAAGAAGAAGTCGCGCCGATATAGGAAAGGAAATCGCTAATCTGGACACTACGTTTTAAATAGACGACATATTGTTGCCTTCTTTTTATTATCTTTGGGGTGAATTCAATTGTCTTTATCTTGGATATGCATTTACATATAAAGGAAGCAAAATCAGGGTCAGAAAGGGCCAATTCAAGATGGTAATTACTTGATTTAGGATCATTTACCGAACCAACCGAGACAAAGCAACCCGCTAAATAAGCCGAAAGGTTTTCATTCGTCCCGATTAGATATTTATTTGGTTTAGCAGAAAGGAAATCTACATCCAAATCAGAACAGATGAAATCAGCTTCATCAACAAGGCAATGGTATTTTACTGCCTTACGGAAATTCATGCTTCTAGTATAAGAAAACCTTACCCCTACCCCATAGATAGAAGATATTGATTGGTAAAGAAGCTTAGCAACCCTACTAGATTCGCTAGATAAATCAATAACCCCACCTAATCTATAAGTCCCATTACACTTTATAAAGGCGGATAAAAATGGCCTGATTGAAGTCTCAGGCATATGGGAAGAGGCTATTTCTTCTTTTACTTTTAGGGCAAATGAAAAAGGATTCTTGTTAGGCATTTATTTCTTGCTCCTAACATAATTGATACTAGATATAGCAGCCAAAGCACCCTCGCTTGCAGCATTTATTAATTGCCTTAATTTCTTATTAACTATATCCCCGACGGCATAAACCCCATCTACATTAGTCTTTCCATCTTTATCAGCATCGATAAATCCATTGCTCATCTTTATGCTTAATGGAGAAAGGAAACTTGATGAAGATATTTGCTCAAAAAGAGGGAAAATCGCGGATACTTCTAATTCTTTATTCTCATTATCCTTATTAATGACAATCGAATTAACCTTATTATCCCCTTTTATTTCCTTAAGGCTATATCCATCAAATATAGTTATGTTTTTAGCCTTTTTTACTTCATTTAGATGGGTTTCGGTTGCCAATGGCGATTTTGGCAAGATGAAATAAAGTCTATTGACTAAACTAGAAAGATAAATCGCATCTTCAAAAGCAAAATCCTTATATCCATATATAGCAACGTCTTTATTCTTAAAGAAAGGTCCATCACAAGTGGCGCAATAGCTAACTCCTTTACCAAAATATTGCTTTTCACCAGGTATATTAAGTTTAGCCTCGCTAAGTCCGCTAGCAACAATTACTACCTTGCTTAGATAAGAATCAACATCAGTCCTAGTCAAGAAATTAGAATCGACTTTCTCTACTTTATTAACTTCTCCATAGCTAAATTCGATACCTAGCTGTTTGCATTGCTCTAATAATGATTTGGATAATTCAAGTCCAGAAATAGAAGGGTAGCCAGGATAATTATCGATTCGATGTATAATATTTAATTTCCCGCCCGGCATGCTTTTATCAAGCAAGACAAAAGAAAGAGAAGAACGTTTTAGATATATAGCAGCACTAATCCCTGCTATACCTGAACCAATGATAACTACATCTACTTCTTTCATTAGCTCACCTTTTCGCTTTCTTCTTTAGGAGTGTTGTCTTTCTTGCTTTTTAGATAATCCAAAAGGAAGAAAAGCCCGATCATGACTAGGCCAATTATTATGTAAACCATCGAATTCCAAAACGACCACATCCCATTGCTGCCCATATTGAAATTAGAATCCCTAAGAGGTTCCATTATCATTCTTAC
>JALEUF010000101.1 GCA_022781015.1 Caryophanales bacterium | reverse complement strand
TGTTATCTAGTTTATCTATTGATAATCAATGGGTCTTAGTAGATGAAAATATTGGGATAGAAAAAGATAGGGTTATTGATTTAGATAGGAATTTAAGGGCAGGCATTGCTTTATATAATGCCGATGTAATTGCCTATAATTACTGGCTTTCCATTCCTGGATATAGGTTAGCCATGCGTTTAATTGGATATAAAAAGAAGAAAGTCATTTCCTAGAAATTAAGTTCATAATCGACTAGGCCATCATAGAAATCTTTTTCGTGTGAAACTAATATTACTGCGCCAGGGAAGCGTTCAATCGCCTCAAATAAGGCATCTTTTGCCTTTTGGTCTAGGTGGTTAGTAGGTTCATCTAACATCAAGAAATTAGTTTTCCTTAAGGTCATGATGGCAAATCTAGCTTTGGTAACTTCTCCTCCAGATAGTTCCTTCATCTTCCTTAATGCAAGTTCTTTTCTAACCCCAACCGCGCCTAAAGCACTTCTAATTTGGGTATTATTTAAATCTGGATATATTGAATGGACATATTCAAATGGAGACATGTTCAAATCCAATTTATCGTCTTGGTCAAAATAATTGATAACTGTTCCATCTAGCCATTTATAAGTCCCTCCTAAAGAAGGAATCTTATTCATGATTGTTTTTAATAAGGTAGTCTTACCAACCCCATTCTGACCTAATATGGCAATCTTTTCTCCCTTTTTAAGGATAAAAGAAATCGGATCTAATAAAGGCTTTTCATAACCTATTTCAAGCTCATTTACTATTAGAGGCTTTTCTCCAACTTGATTTGAAAAAGGAAAAGAAAAGAATACACGTCCCTCCTCTTTTCCTGGAGTGGACATGATTTCAAGGTGCTCAAGTCTGGCGCGGTGACTTTTAGCCGCCTTGCTAGAAGTGGCCCTTACTATATGCTTTGCGATGAAATCTTCTTCTTTTTTAATATAACGTTGCTGGGCGTTATAGTTTTTCTCATATTGGATTTTATCTAATTCATGTTGGGCTTTATATTGTTCAAAAGTTCCCTTGTATCTAGTTAACGTCTTGTTTTCTAGACAAAAAACAACCTCTGTGACTTGTTCTAAAAAAGCCTCGTCATGGCTAACTAATAAGAAAGCGCGTGGATAATCTTTTAAAAATGAAGCAAGCCAGGCAACTTGGTTTTGGTCAAGGAAGTTAGTAGGTTCATCCATTATCAAGACATCATGTTCTTCTAGAAGCATCTTGGCTAGATAGGCTTTTTCTCTTTGCCCAGAAGAAAGCACGTGCAATTCTTTTGACAAATCTTCATCATTAAAGCCTAATCCATTGGTTAATTTACCTACCTTTTCTTGTAGATAATAGAATCCTGAATCAGAAAGGCGGTCTGCGATGCGTTGGGCTTTATCCAATAATTTCTCAAAATCAGGCGGACATAAAGCTGCTTTTTCATAAAGGCTTTCCATTTGCTTTTCCAAATCGAATTGTTCCTTATAAACCCCATAAAGATAATCGCTTACCTTCATGTCTTGCTTTACTTTTAATTGCTGATCTAGATAGGAGTAGGTGACTCCTCCTTCCCAGGTTACTTTTCCTTCGTCTGGCTTTAAATCTCCAACTGCGATTGAAAGCAATGTGGATTTGCCGCATCCATTTACCCCGACTAGGCAAGCATGTTCTCCGCGGTTTAATTTCAAGGATACATTTGAATATAGTTCCTTGTCAGAGTAGTTAAATTTGATATTGTTTAATTCAAGTAAGGCCATAAGCCTACATATATTATCAAACTAATTATCTTTTAGATATTTTTTAAAATTATTTTCTATCCATCAAACAAATCATTATCTATAATATTTTCCGTTTTGGAGGTTTTTTATGGCAACAAAAGAAAAAACTAAATCAAGTACAAAATTGAGCAGGGCTCATATTTTCTTCCTAGTCGCAGGATTATTGCTATTAGTTCGTTTCTTAGTAAATGGGGGAGTACCTAGTTTAAATGATCCGCTTAAGTTTTTAGTGGGTATATTCGAACTTATATTAATTATCGGATTCTACGTATTCTTTTTAGTAGGTGCGAAGAGTTGCTCAGGCACATTAAGGGCATTTGCTCCTGCGTTGCTATTAATTATCATCGATGGGCAATATAGTTCAGTAGCAGGGAACAATGCTGCAAGCAATGTTATCAATAGCATTGCCAAGATGGCATACCTATTAATAATTGTCTGCGGCTTTGTATTCTTGTTCATCCATCATAAATTAGTCGGTATGGTATTTGCCTACGGTAGCTTTGTCTATGGCTTATTTATCCTAGTTTCTTATATAGTTACAGCGATTATGGATGGGGTAAACGGAGTATTTTCTTGGCAAGCAATGCTAGATGCTATGCTTTTATTCTTTGGTTTTGCCTTAGTATTTGCTGGGTCTTATCTAACTACCAAAAACAAAGACTGGAGCATCTAATTAATTCACTCGAAACGAAAGGCACCTAGATAATCCTGGGTGTTTTTTCTTTTATTAATACATGGGTCGCTTGTTTTTGATTAGAAATTAAAAATCCTTATACAGTGTTTAATTTCTTTAGGTTTAAATGCTTGATATTGTTTTAGTCAATTCGTATATAATAAAGATGCTCAACCGAGCAAAATAAAGAGGCCTATTTTGTCCCCCTACATTATGCATTCGGAGCTCTGACTGAGGATAGTTGTTGTTGAAAGCCCACACTGGAGTGGGAATCCTGATACTTGACCAAGAGCCCCACCTCCCGCTTGGAGAGGGTAGCACAGGGCTTCTTTTTCTTTTTATTTTATCGTGGATAGTTTTGCCTTCGCGTATTGGCTAAAACTAAGGTTATTCGCATTGTCTTTATTTGAACTAGATAAATGGAATTGGTTAGAGAAAGCATTGAATTTATCGACATCTAAATATTTATTAGCAAAAGAAATACAATAGGATTCATATCTTTCTTTGTATTCCTTTATGACTGGATATAATCTTGATTTAGATGAATTTTCATCTTCAATAATTAATCTCCATAGCAAAGGGTTAGGTTGTTCTTTGCTAGAAGAACCAAGTTCTTGATGCGTGTAGTTATATGGAATGTTTTCCATATGTATTTCCCAGTCCTTTAATATTCCTAGACACCTATCGAAATCATAAGGAATGAAACTCATCTTGTTTGTCTTGGAATTGAAATAAATATAGTAATTATTTGAATTATTCCTTGAATCGTCAGGATTTCCCATTACCCAGCACATGGCTTGGTATTTTAATATTTGATCTACTTCAATCAATGAATCTAATGTTGCTTTAAATGCATCTGGAGCGGATTTATCATCATTAACCGTATTGATTAAGCTTTCTAGAATGCTGTGGTTAGGTTCCTTGTCATTAGTTTTTAAATCATAAGAAGGATGATAGTTAGGCGATTCAACTCCGATTTTAGAGATGCTATCTTTAGTTAAAGAAGCAGGACCCATATTTGTATATGTCGATTTATATAGGTTTCCTTTTGCTTCATCTTTGCTTAAACGTTTTTTAAGGAAGTCTTTATCAATTGTTTCCATTAACTGATAAGTTTGGGTCAAAGTATCGGACTCAGATTTGATATTAACTTTTACAAGATTTACATGTTGGGCAAATATTCCTTCATTAGCAAAAGCATCGTAGGCATATATTTGCTTTGTAAATGTTATATCGCTTTCTTTATTCCATTTAAGATCGAATTTTTGCTGATTTGCAAAAAGTCTATTTTTCCTTTTGCTACGTTCTTCTTTATCTTCCCAAGAACGAACATAATAATCGTTATCGCTAGAATCATCGAAAGTCTGCTTCAAAGACAATTTTAAATGAATGGGTGCGCTAAATTTACCATTTTCATCAACAAAATTCTCATTCCTAGATGAATTTCCCTTCATTCTTGCACCGACTTCATCGAATGTATAAATTCTCCCATTTAAATTAACTTCCATCTTGCATGGGTGATACATTTCTTTTTTAGTTTCATCAGAAGAATACTTGGCTAATTTATATATGGCTTGATTTGTAAAATCCAAGGTTATCTCGATTTTAGAGGTCGGATTAAAAATCTCTTCGTATAATTCTTCTTGGGTCTTGTCGTCTTCTAAAACGGAAGAAGAGACATTTGAAGTTGTAGTGGTTTCTTTACTAGAATCTTTTTCCTCGTTAGAACTACTGATTCCAAGGGTAAATGAACAACTACATACTCCAAATATCGATACAGCCCCTAAAGATATTAGTAATTTTTTCATAAATTTTTCCTTTGCTCGATTTGGTTAAAATAATATAGCTTATGGCAAATAGTTTCTATAATTTATACCCAAAATAGACCTTTCCGGTTTCCATTGAAGCATTTAGTTTCTTATAGAATTCGATTGAAGAAGTGTTCCAATCAAGGCAACTCCATTCCATTTCTATATATCCTTCGTTTTTAATTAATTTAGGAAGCTGATAGAAAAAATCTTTTCCTAATCCTTGATGACGGTATTCTGGCTTTATAAATAAATCCTCTATATGCACTTTTGCCTTTCCTGAAAAAGAAGAAAAGATTGGGTAATAAATCGCATAACCTAATGGATTACTTTCGTTATTTTCTGCAATAACGGCAGTGGCTATATGTCTTTTAAATAACATGTATTCAAG
>JALEUF010000002.1 GCA_022781015.1 Caryophanales bacterium | reverse complement strand
CTAATATTGGCAGGAACAAAAAAGGAATACTAGAGACTTCTAATATCTACGGTTCTTTAAACAGTGCTTCTATCCTTGGGGTTTTCGTTGATTTGTATTCTTTGACTAATATCAAAAAATACCTTTCCTTTGCAAAATATATTATTTCTACTGGTTTATGCGAAGGCGAGAATATCATCAAAAGCGCATTGAAAAACAATGCCTATCCATATCAATGGACATCTCCAAAAGCTTATGAAATGACCGCCTGTTTCCAAGGGCTACTTCATTATGCTTTGGTAACTAATGATAAAAAATACTTATCTGCAGTTATTTCTTATGTTAACAAAGTAAAAGAATCTGATTTTACAATAATCGGGGGTTTGGGGACCGAATCCGAATTCTTTAACCATTCGTCTTTAACCCAAACCGAAGTCCCGGAAAAAATAGGATTAGAAACATGCGTTACGGTTTCTTTCATGGGATTATGTAACGATTTATATAACGCGACTAAAGATCCCTTCTACATCTCTTTATTGGAGACTATGTCTTTCAATTGCTTATTCGGTGCGGTTAATGACCAAGATCAAAGCATGAATTTGGCTGAAGGCAGAGTCTGGCATGAAGATGGATATGATACTCCTCCACATGAAGTATTCTATTTTGATTCCTATACTCCTTTAGTAAGCGATAGAAGGGCTAAAGTCATAGGTGGCTTCCAGCTTTTGCAAGGGGATAGGAGTTATGGCTGCTGCTTGGCTAATGGGGGATATGGATTAGGATTAGTCCATGAATTTGCCGTTAGTAAAGATAACGATGGCTACCTAATTAATTTATATAATGACTTCCATCTTAATGATGTAATTGATAATAAAAATGTCCGTCTTTGCTTTAAAGGAAACGTCTATGGGAATGGGAAAATGAGTTTAAAAGTTAAGGCCAATGGACAAAGCTTTGCAATTAAATTTCGTATCCCAGATTACGGGACTCCTTCTATTTACCTAAATGGAAATAAAACCCAAATTGAAATTGAAAATGGTTATTTTTCCATAACAAAAAAATGGGCGAGCGATATTATTAAAATAGAATTTGATTTCCCAATCGTATCTCATCATTTAAATGGGAAAATCGCTTTTACTAGGGGACCTATTGTTCTAGCTAGAGATTCTAGGTTAGGGGAAGTAGACAAGCCTCTAGAAACATCTAACAAAGGCAAGCTTATTAAAAATGATATTTTCAAGTCGAATGAAACCATTCTTCTTGATAACGGGGATGAAGTAGTTGATTTCTCTTCGGCAGGGAAAAATATGGATGACCCAAATTCTAGAATATCAGTCTGGATGAATGAAAACAAAGGAGGCTTAGAGACATCTAAGAAATAATTATGAAAAACAATAAAAAACCATTGCTTTTTGCCCTTACCGCCATTAGCTTACTATCTTTTTCTTGTTCGACTAATCCTAGTAGCACTCCTAATAGTGATAATCCTATTACTAGTGAAGTAAAGAAGACCTATTTCAAGATTGATTTAGAGTCAGGGGAAGGTTATACCGTCTCTGCTTATGAAGGTTATGATAAAGATAAGGCAGAGCAAGGCAAGGATTTCAAATTTGTTGTCTTGCCAAAAGAAGGATATGCCATCCGTGCCGTCAAGATTTTGGGAAATGATGATATCCTCTTGCCAGATGATAATAACGTCTATACTCTTCCTAATGTTAATGAGAATATTTCAATTAAGATATTGGCCAAACTAAAAGGACTTTCAGTTGTATTCTCTGGTGAACATTTTTCTATCAAAGTATTAGACGGTGCCGATAAAAATGATATTCAATATGGTTCGTCGCTTAAATTCCAATTAACTGCCAATGACCATTATTCACTTGTTTCTATTAAATTAGACGGGACCGATTTAGCCAAAGATGGAAATGGGATATATACAATCCCTGAAATCAAATCTAATAAGGTAGTCGAAGTAGTTACAAAGGAAGATACATATAAATTAACCGTATTGCCTAATGAATATGCAAGAGTAGAATTCGAGAAATCTGATTTGAATTTTGATGCGATTGGATATTTTAGCGATGTCAAATTCAAGGTAACTCCAGTTAAATACTATAATGTCACTTCTATTAAAGTCGGTGGCAAGGAATTAAGTATCGATGTAGATGGTTTTTACCATATTAGAAACCAAGTGGGGGAAGTTACTCTTTCTTTGACTACTGAACTTATCCGTTGTCGAGTCCAATTTGTAACCGGATGCTCATTGTCTTATGATCCAGTTGTAGTTAATGCAGGGACTACCTTAGCTAGTCTTCCAACTCCAACTAGAAGCGAAGATGAATATTATGAGTCCTATACCTTTGAAGGATGGTATACATCCGTTGGTAAATTCGATATTTCTAAACCAATCGAATCCAGCCTCGTTTTGCGTGCTAAATGGAAACAAAACGGTGCAAAAACCGTTGTTGTTAATGAATTTAAGAAAGAAGACTTTGTTACGGAGGATAAGGCTTTCGTTGAAACTCTTGACCAAGCTTTGGATTCCATGGCTTATGAAAATGGAGCAGTAAATTTAGAGAAAAGAGCCGAACTTGCTGCTGAATTTGCTTATGATGAAAACGAAGGCGTTCTTGT
>JALEUF010000177.1 GCA_022781015.1 Caryophanales bacterium | reverse complement strand
GAATGCCTTAATTTCCTAGAAGAGAGGGGATGTAGCCTTTATGTCTGCACGAATAAGCCTGATGAACTTGCAAATATTATTGTAAAAGCCCATTTTGGAAAGGCTTTATTCAAGGATATAATAGGCAATGGCAGGAATTTCCCAGTCAAACCAGATCCTGGCATTGTAAATTATTTAATTAACAAGCATGACTTGGAAAAGGAAGAAACGATTTTCATCGGCGATTCTAATGTTGATGTAGAGACTGCTAGAAATGCCAAATTGAAATCGATATTAGTTACATGGGGTTATGGGAATTATAAACCAAGCTTATTAGAAGAAGCCGATTTCGTGGCTAATAAACCAAAGCAAATAGTCCAATATGTCATGGGTAAGGAAGGTTGGTAATTATGGAAGAAGTAAAGATATTTAATTCATATGGAAATAAATTAGAGACATTTACTCCTATTAAGGAAAATGAAGTCTCGATGTATGTCTGCGGACCTACTGTCTATGATGAGCCTCATATTGGAAATATGCGACCCGTGATAGTGTTTGATGTCTGGAGAAGGCTTTTCATTGCCCTTGGATATAAGGTTACCTATGTTTCAAATTATACCGATGTCGATGACAAGATTATTGCTAGGGCTAAGAAATTAAATATAACTGAGCAAGAACTTACTAGCGAAGTCATCAAGGCATTCAGGAAAGATGTAGATGAAGTCAATTCGCTTCAACCTGATATTACCCCAACCCCAACTGGATATATGGATAAAATCATTTCCTATGTCGATGATTTAGTAAAAAGCAATCATGCCTATTTGGCGGATGGAGACGTCTATTTCCGTGTCTCTTCCATTTCTAATTATGGGGATTTAAGCGGGAATACAGTCGAATCATTAATAAGTGGGGCTAGAATTGAGGTTAATTCCAAGAAGGAATCCTCACTAGATTTTGCCTTATGGAAGAAAACCGATGAGGGCATTAAGTGGAATTCCCCATTTGGAGAAGGTAGACCTGGTTGGCATACTGAATGCTGCGTCATGATTAATTCCATTTTCTCCAATCAAGACGGGTTTATTGATATCCATGGTGGAGGATTTGATTTGAAATTCCCTCATCACGAGAACGAAATCGCCCAGTCTAGGGCCCATAATAACAATAGATTGGCTAGATATTGGATCCATAATGGATTTATTAACATCGATAACCAAAAGATGTCCAAATCCCTTGGAAATGTGTTGAATGCAAAAGATGTCATTGCCAAATGGGGCGGCATGCCTTTTAGGTTAATGGTCTTGAATACCCATTATAGGGCCCCATTGTCTTTTACAAACGAAACAATAGAAGAAGCAGTTAAGTCCTATGCTAAAATTAGCCAAACCATAAAAGGATTAGCAATTAAGCTTCAGCTCGCTGATATTGATTTATCTTCTATCAAAATAAGAGGGGATGAATCTTTCTATAAAGAAATGTGTAATGATTTAAATACTCCTAATGCACTCACTATCCTTTATGCTTCCTTGAAAGAGGCGAATATGATGCTAAGAAACCCATCTACTAGCCTTGAAGATATGAAAAATATATTTGGGAAATTAGAAGACTATTTGTTTATTCTTGGAATAAAGGTACAATATCCTATTCTCCAAGAAGAGGATAAGGCCATATATAAGCAATATTTGGAGGCCAAAAAGGAAAAAGACTTTGCAAAAAGCGACTCTTTGAGGAATGTTCTAATAGAAAAAAATATCTTTTAAGGAGGATTTGCGATGAATTCTGTCGACCACATGATTGTAGAATGGTTTAATTCCGATTTTGGCTTGAACTTTTCTAATGGAATTGTAGGGAATCTCCTTCTTATATTTGTTTCTTTGTCTCTAACTTTGGTATTGTCTGGATTAATCGGATTCGAAAGAGAATATTATGGACATGCCGCAGGGCTTAGGACACACATGCTTGTTGCAGTTGGGTCTTGCCTAGTCATGATTATTTCTATCTATGGCTTCCAGGCCTGGGATAACGCCTATATTGGTTCTTCCTCAACCCCAATTTCTAGAGACCCAGCTAGATTAGCGGCCCAGGTAGTTTCCGGGATTGGCTTTTTAGGTGCAGGAACGATTGTCCAAAACGGGATTAACGTCAAAGGCTTAACGACTGCGACTACCTTATGGGTATCAATGGCAGTAGGGCTAGCTTGCGGGACTGGTTCTTTTGTAATCGCTACAATGGCGACAGTTATTTCTCTTGCTTCCTTAGTTTTATTAAGGAAAGTAGAAATATTCGCCTCAAAGAAAAATCCGATCATTACGATTGTTGTCCCTTCCGATAGACCAGTTATGAAAGACATATTGTTACTTAGCAATAGGTATGGGATGAACATTCGCGATACTGCAAGTGAATTAGTTACTTATGAAGAAAACAGTGCTTTAAGAATCACGCTTAGGTTATCACATTCATCAAATAGTTCGGTGACGGCTTTTGTTGATGAATTACGTCTTTCAATCCATCCACTTGAATTAAAAGTTTCGTCAGAATTTTAATTGGGACTTCCAAGAGCAAAAATATGAGTATAATAGTTTATGGTAAGAATACCGTTCGTGAAGCGGTGAAATCAAAAAATGCCTTGAGCATTAAGGTCAACCCTAAATATGGTAGGGATCCTATTATCACCGTAGCGAGAAATTGTTCTATTCCAGTTGAATTCGCTTCGGAGGACGAATTGACTCGGATGGCCAAAAACTCTTCTCACCAGGGGTTTGTGGCGATCTGCAAGGATTTTAGGAATTATTCTTTGGAGGAGATTATAGCTTCTTCTAAATCTTCCACTTATCCTCTCCTTTTGATGCTTGATGGCATCGAAGACCCACATAATCTTGGGGCAATTTTACGTTCCGCTGATGCTTTTGGCGTTGATGGAATTATCATCAAGAACAGGAACGAAGCCCCACTAAATGCAACAGTAGCCAAAGTCTCTACTGGTGCGATTAGCTATGTTAAGGTTGCTACTGTTACAAACTTGACCAAAGCCATTTTAAAACTGCAGGAAAATGGCTTCTGGGTTGTTAGTGCCGATGGCAGTGGCAAAAGTAACATCGATGAAATTGACTACAAATGCCCAATATGCCTAGTTGTTGGCTCTGAAGGGTTTGGCATTTCTAGGCTAGTTTTATCTAAATCAGATTTTGTGGCCAAAATAGACATGGTAGGTCATGTAAATTCTCTTAACGCCTCTGTTGCGACTGGAATTCTTCTTTCACACATTTTCTATTCACGTAAGTAATTCTTGCCCTTGAAGGGTAAAAATATGTACTGTAACTATGAAAATTGTTCTGACGAGTCGCTTTTGCTAATGTATCGATTAGGGATTGTCTTGGCTAGAGACGTCCTTACTGTAAGGTATTTCAAGAATAGGAAGAAATATCTTTATTCTGTCGTTCCTAATTTAACTGATGTTTTGGATGATTGGACTTATAATGAGGTTTTCTTTCATTCTTATTTGCAGGCTGAAAATAGCTTTGAATTAGGAAACGGCAGATTCTATGGCTATTTCAAATTGATTCTTTCTAGGGAAATAATGAAAGCCATAGGGAAGCAGTTGAATGAAAAAAGATTGCTTCCGATGACATCCCTAGATTCGGTTATTGACAAAAACGAGAGATGCACTTTATGCGATATTGTTCCTTCTTCTAGCGATGATAGCGATCCAAAGGTATTCTTCTCTTATTGCGATACCTTGGATAGCCTAAACAAGCTACCAAAGAAGATTAATAAACTAGGCTTGAATACTGCGAAAGATTTAGTAGCAGGATATAGCCTTGAAGAATCTGCAAAAAGGAATAAATCATCGAAGAATAGTGCCAAGATGGCCTTGTATAGGTTTAGGAAATGGGCAAGAGAAATTATATTGACTAGGACTGGTGAGCCTGTTGATAGCGGATTATTCCTTGATCCATATATGACTAATTTGAATTAGTTAAGGAAAATATAAAATAAGGCACTTTTTGAAAGTTCTTTTTAACACGGCTATAAAGAATCATTTAAATGAGGATTTTATTAATTGCAAAATTAAAAACATAGTCTATTGCAAATATTGTTTTTACTATATAATATAACGGAGAAGCATTTATGAAGTTAATTGATTACACGAATAATAAATTAAGCGGAATAGCGTATGGTGGTTCGGAGAAAAAGGTTGGGATTATGATTTATAATTCACCTTATATGCTTAAATTCCAAAAGAAGACACCTTTTGGAACTAGATACAATACTATTTCGGAATATTTAGGGAGCCACATTTATCAAATGCTTGGCTTTAATTGCCAAGATACTGTTCTTGGTATTTATAAGGGTGAGAATGTGGTGGCGTGTAAAGACTTTGTCGTAGATGGATACCAATTCGTGCCGTTTAATGATGTGGGCGAATCTACAATTGAGGAAGATAAGGAACAATATCAATATAGTTATGAAGATATTGTTGAACTCTTGACAGCCAATAAGAAACTAACCAATGTTGAAGAAACTATTTCCCTATTTTTTGAAATGTACATTGTAGATGCTCTTCTTGGGAATTTTGATCGCCATGGTGGGAATTGGGGATTCTTGAAGAAGGACAATAAATATTGCGCAGCCCCTGTTTTTGATAATGGATCTTGCCTTTTTCCAAATTTAGCAGATGAAAATGAAATGCTAAAAATTATGGATGATGAAGAACAAATTAATTTGAGGGTATATAAATTTCCTACATCCCAGATAAAACTATCTGGAAATAAGAGCTCTTATTTTGAAGTTATTTCTTCTTTGCAGTTTGAAGAAATGAATAAGGCATTATTAAAGATATACCCAATTATTAATTTGGATAAAATATACAAACTTATCGATGATATCGACATTATTAACGATACCCATAAAAAGTTTTATAAAACAATGATTGGAAATAGATATGAGAAAATCATTAATTATTCATACGAGAAGTTGGTGAAAAGATAGATATGAAAACATATACATCTAAAGGAATAATTTGCATTGCGGGTCAATTTGATTTGATTTATCGTGTGGCCGACATTTTCTATTACTTAAATGACGATGATTCTTTTAAATATGTCTTTAAGCCAAATTATGCGGTTACTGAATTAATTAGTTCATGGTATTTTCAAGGTATCCCTGGATTGAACTTGGATTTAAAGAAAGAGGAATACATTAGAGAAAATAGGGTTCCGGTTTTTATCTCTGAAAGAGTTCCATCTCCAAAAAGAGAAGACTATTTTGAACTTCTTGAAAAAGTAAATATGGATTATATGGATCCAATTGAATATTTGATAAGAACCAAAGAACGATATTCTGGAGACAAATTATTTGTCGTCCCTTATGAAGATAAAAAAACAGTGATTTTGAATAAAGATACCCATGATACGAATGCATCGTTATTGAAAAAGATTCTTAAAGAGATTTGTTTTGGTAATGATGTCGTTATAAATAATCAAACTATTAATGATAGCAATCGTAAGATATTCCATGACATCTTCATGGATTTGTATTCAAGGTCATATGAACTTAGAAAAGAAAAACAAAAAGGAGGAATATTGGAAGCCAAAAATAACGGCAAGTATAGGGGAAGGAAGCCAATAGAAGTCGACGAAATGAAATTTCTAGACCTTTTGTCAAAGGTTGAAGAAAAAGAAATGAGTCCTAAAGAAGCTGCATCTATATTAGGGATTAGTATCGATAAATACTATAGAATTAAAAAGAAATTGCAAAATTAAAACATAGTCTAATGCAAATAGCGTTAGTGCTAAATTTGCCATGGATGTTAATAGAAATTAAATTTCTTGCTTTGGCATTGCTGGCTTTCATAAAATTATTCCATAAAAGAACAAAGAGAATTGATAAACATGAAAAATAATTTAATAGCTTTGCTTAGCTTATTATTGTTGCCTTTATCATCATGTGGTGAGGGCGATTATAGTAAGAAGAACATTGAATACATAAATGAAAAAGAAGCTTGTCTTTATACATTGCGTGATAATAGGCAGTTTTTCAAGTCGCTTAAATTTGCTTATAACGTCGATAATATATCTGAGATTAAAAACAATCACGTCTTTACTTGCGTATTAATAGATTTAACTCTTGAAAATGTAACTCTTTCAAAAAGAAAACATTGATTAACTTTATTCGTTACTTGAATGTAAATCCTATGTCTGGATTACGTTTTATGGAATGAGCGATACATCTTTCTTTGCTTATACAAAGTTTGATAATGAAAAACACTTTTTAGATTATAAATCTGCCGCTTTGCAAACTTGGTATAACGATGGGAAAAATGATTATGTAAATAATTCCGGTTATTCCGCTTATCAAGATAACTATTTAAATGATTCTTATAAAGAAATGGCGCTAGGTTTTTATTCTAGCGCGATAAAATCGATGCTAGAGCCATTCTAATATGGTTTTAGAATTAGAATATTCTTTGAAAAGAAAACATCATAAAAGTAATTATGAATGGGGACCGAAAATGAGAAAGCTTAAATCATTAGTTACTTGTCTACTAGGCGCTCTGACATTGACTAGTTGTGGTAGTGTTTCAAACAATGCTCAATCAGAAGATATGGGCGAAGAGAAACCTGTCATAATGAAAGAAGTAAAGTTTGATGGAATTCACGTTCAGACGAATGATAACACCTGGTCGATAGCTCTCGAATCTTATAATGCCAAAAAGGGATCGATGGTAATAAACGGGAACTTTTATGTCCCTGCTAGAGAAAAAATTAGGATCATCGATGAGTTGGAAAACAAACTTAACAAACCAGGAGAAACCCCTCCTTATGTTATCTCTTATAATGAGTCACCAAATGACTTGAATAGTTACGTTTACTCAAACATTGAAAACACTGGCTGGAATTTAGAAAGAATTACCGACGAGAGTTTATGCTATTTTTCCTTAAGCATTGATATTTCGCCACTAATTGAAAACAATAAACTTTTGGGCAGGCTGATTATTGGCGGTTACTTCAACGTATTTTGCATCTTTAATGGATAACTTGCGCGATAGTCTGTTATTTTTGAAGAGACCTCTTTAGATCGCGCCATTAGTAGCATTGTAAAACACTTATTAACCTATGGTTATAAAACCGCTACCATTTTGTTGATTTTAATTGACAAGAGAGCTATTGACTATTAAAGTTATTGACGCTGAAGGTTATTCAATATGGGTAGGGAAAAGGTTTTTTTGATTTGCAGCGAATGTCTAAGTAGAAATTACGCTGTATATAAAAGCAAAGACAAGACAACCAGGCTTGAATTGAATAAGTACTGCAAGCATTGTGGAAGGCATACCCTTCATAAAGAAAGTAAGTAAAGGAGACAACGATGAACCCAATCAAATATACAAAAGAAGTTGTCAAAGAAGGCAAACGTGTACGTTGGCCAAAGCGTGAAGTCTTATTACCAACATTGGTAGTAGTTCTTTGCATAGCTGCCTTTGCCGCCATATTCCTCTCCTTGGAGGATTTAACGGCTGGATCTCTTATCCAACAATTAAGGAATGCCTTTGGAGGTAAATAATAATGGCCGCAACAAATTTAGGCGAAAAGCAGTGGTATATCGTAACCACTTATTCCATGCACGAAGCTAAGACTGCTGATAATCTTAGGAAACGTATAAATACCATGGGCATGCAGGATTTGATTCTCCGTGTCTTGGTTTGCGAACAAGAAGTACCAGTCTTAAAAGATGGACTTCCAACTGGAAAGACAAAGACAATCAACCTCTATCCAGGCTATATCTTTGTTGAAATGATCATGACCGACCAATCTTGGTATATTGTCCGTAATACCCCAGGTGTTACCGGTATTGCCGGATCTAGCGGTGGTGGACAAAAGCCAACCCCAGTTACCAGGGAAGAAATCGAACCAGTACTTAAGAGAATGGGTATGGTCGATGAATCTATGTATGACCGTTATGCTGTCGGCGATAACGTCAAGGTTATCCATGGACCTCTTGAAGGAACTGAAGGTAAAATCGTTTCTATCGATAAGGCCACCGGTGCTTGCAGAGTCGAAACAGTCTTCTTCGGACGTTCTACTCCAGTCGATGTTGATTTCTCTGAAATCGAAAAAATCTAATGAAAAAATAATCCCCCAAGCGAATAACTTAGGGGATTTTTATATTGTCTAGTCATAGATATTCTTTCTTATTTCGTCTAGGGATTCATCAATGTTTTTAAATCCTATAAAGGAATTCTTTTTCTTAAAATCATCTAACTCCATATTCAAATAGGTATGGTAGAAGACATTAGATATATTTAAGAATAACATTTCAGATATCCTTAGTTTTGATTCATTAGTTTGGTCATCTGCAACAATAGAAATGAGTCTATCGGCAGTAGATAATGCTAATCTACCATAATTATCGCAGGTAAGATAAGTAGGGGCGGATTCGATTGGTTTAAGCCAGTCTAGATATTCTTTTAATGGAGAATTGTCTTGGAACAATTTATCTCCGTTTATAGCTATATGCATCGAAGTGGCATTATCCATTAATTTGGGTGGGTCAAATCTGGTTAGTTCTTCTTTGGCTACATCTGTAATTTCTTTCCCGGCATCTTCTTTCGCGAACATCTTATCTAATAAGAAAGAAGCGGCTCCGATTACATAAACGGCTTCTTCTTTTGCCCCTTTGCTTATGTCTAAACGTAAAAAGGAGTCGACCGTGTAATCAAATTGGTCAAGTAATAATGAAAATAAATCTAAAGCGTGTTTCATGGGGATAATGATACATTATTTTATTAACAATAGTTTATAATTTGATTCATTATGAAATATTTGGTTGTTTCTGATATACATGGTTCTAGCAAGGGAATGGATTTGCTTAAAGAAGGCGTATCTAAATTTAAGCCTGATGTAATTCTATTACTAGGGGACATTTTATACGGGGCATATGATTCTTCTAGTAGCTATGTAGTTAAGACATTTAGGGAAATGAATATTCCTATAATCGCAGTAAGGGGGAATTGCGATTATGAAGAAGATGCCTCAACTTTAGGATTTGATTTGCTTTTAAATAGATCTATTTCTATATTTGGACACAACGCCCACTTGTCACATAAACCATTCTCGTTTGTATCTTTTCCTCCGGGCGAGATTCTTATAAATGGGCATACTCATTCCAAATGCCTTTATTCTGAACTAGGAGTAATTCATTTGAATCCTGGTTCAATCGGATTACCTAGGGATGAATGTGCTTCTTTTGCCTTGATAGATGAAAAAGGCATAAGCCTAATAAATGCCGAAAACCTAGAAACAATCAAGCTTTTATCATTCTAGATTATTAAATATGAAAGAACATTCATATTCTTATTGAAAATATGAATGAGTTTTCATATACTTATGCTTGTAAATATGAAAGAACATTCATATAAAGGAGGTAACATGGCAATTCCAAGCGACAAGATAATAGACAAAATGGAAAGTCTGCTAAATATAGCTAGCGATTTTACTAGATTAAAGATTATGTATGCTTTATCAACAAAAGAGAGCAATGTATCCGAAATAGTAAAAGAAGTAGGTGCATCCCAATCTTTAGTATCTCATCAGCTTTCTATCTTAAGGAAAGCTAACCTCGTATCGACTAGGAAAGAAGGTACATGTGTCTATTATTCTTTAGCAGATGATCACGTTACCAAATTGTTGAATGTAGTTTATGACCATGTCTTGGAGGATAAATAAAATGGGAGAAGACTCAAAAAAAGAGATTATAGCCCTTTCTATTAGGGCTGTTATTACGATTGCCCTTATCCTAATTGGAAAACTTTGGATAAATGAAGATTTCTCCTGGTGGGGTAATTTAATTATCATGCTTAGTGCCTATTTCATTATAGGTTATGACATCATTATCGAGGCTTTTAAAAGCATATTCATCGAACATGAGATATTTAATGAATGCATGCTGATGCTACTTGCCTCGGTTGGCGCTTTTGCGTTAAGGGCATATGGTCCTGAACATAATGAATATATGGAAGGGGTTTTAGTTATCCTTTTATATCAAATAGGAGAAATGTTTGAAGACCTAGCTGAAGAGAAATCCAAAGACGCGATTACTAAGGCCATAGATTTAAGAAAAGACAAGGCCAATGTTGAAATTGATGGAAAAATAATCGAAAAAGAAAGTGAAAAACTTGTTCCTGGTGATATTGTTGTTGTTGGAAACGGAATGAAAGTTCTTTGTGATGGGGTCGTTATTTCTGGTAGTGGAGAGACTGATGAATCTTCTTTGACTGGTGAATTTATCCTTATCTCTAAAAAAGAAGGGGACAAGGTTGTCTCTGGATCAATTTTGAAATCTGGTTCACTTAAAGTAAAAGTAAGTAAGCCATATAGCGAATCTACGATTGCTAAGCTATTGGACTTAGTTGAAAATAGTGCCGAAAAGAAATCAAAGGCCACTAGATTTATAACTAAATTCTCTAAATATTACACTCCTATACTTACCCTCCTAGCCTTACTAGTTACTATAGTGACTCCGCTATATTTAGGAATTTCATCTTCTAAAGTCTGGGCCGATTGGATCTATACTGCTCTATCTTTCCTAGTAGTAAGTTGCCCGTGTGCGATTGTAATTTCAGTACCTCTAGCCTACTTCTCCGGGTTAGGATTAGCGTCTAAAAACGGTATTCTAGTAAAAGGAGCTGGCTATTTTGATAAATTAGAAGAATTGAAGAAGGTTGCTTTTGATAAAACCGGAACCCTAACAAAAGGCGAATTTAGCATAAAAGAAGTAACCCCTGTAGGTGTTTCAAAGGATGAAATGCTTGAATATGTAGCTGCCGCCGAATCTAATTCGACCCATCCAATTGCTAAATCACTAGTGTCCTCAAGCAAATTTGATTCAGACCAAATAGAAGAATATGTTGAAGAAGCTGGATCTGGAGTTGGATGCGTCTATAAGGGACATAAAGTCAAAGTTGGCAAGGCTAGTTATTGCAATGGAGCTGACATTGAAGGAGCAGGAGCAAGAGTTTATGTCTCTATCGATGATAAATATGTTGGATATATTACTTTAGTCGACCAATTGAAGTCTGGTTCAAAAGAATGCATTAGCGGGTTAAAAGAAAAAGGAATCACTACCTATATCGTTTCTGGGGATAAAAAAGAGAATGCCTTAGAAATTGGAAAAGAATTAGGCGTTGATGTTGTTAAATATGAACTTAGGCCAGAAGAGAAAGTCTCATTCTTACATTCTCTTATCGATGAAGATGATGGAAGTGTAGCCTATGTCGGGGATGGAATTAATGATGCCCCAAGTATTGTTCTAGCCGATGTTGGCATTGCAATGGGCGGATTAGGCTCAGATGTAGCGGTTGAGAATGCCGATTGCGTCATCATGAATGATGATCCTTCTAAAGTTGTTAGCCTTATCAAGGTTGCTCATAAAACTAGAAATAGGGCTACATTTAATATAGCTGTTTCCTTAATTGTTAAA
>JALEUF010000143.1 GCA_022781015.1 Caryophanales bacterium | reverse complement strand
GATTATCGATGGGGTTGCCTTCGATGTTGAATACTGTTATTTCCTTTCCTTAAATAAATTCAGGATTAAGCGAATTCCAGTATATTGGATAAATGATGATGCCCATTCATCGATATCATTTGCAAAATCAAGCAAACAGTTTTCATCCGATTTAGGTAAAATAAAGAAGAATAAGAAGAATTACATACTTCCTAAGGGAGTCAAGGAATCATTATGTTAATAGATAGAGCAGTTGTTGAAGTTAGATCAGGTAATGGCGGGAATGGAGCGATTTCGTTCCTAAGAGAAAAAAACCTTCCAAAAGGTGGTCCTGATGGAGGGAATGGAGGGAATGGTGGATCCATTTATTTCGTTGCCAAAAAGAATATAAATACCCTTTTAGCATATAGACATGGCAAGGCCATTATTGCTAAAGATGGCGAAAAAGGCGATAAAAAGAATAGATATGGATTATCTATGCCTGATATTTATTGCGAAGTTCCTGTCGGTACAATCGTTTATCTAGAAGATGGCATGGTTCCTCTAGCTGATTTAAGCCATGATGGCGATAAAGTTTTAGCAGCCAAAGGAGGAAAAGGTGGCAGGGGTAATGCCTCTTTTAAAACCAGTAGGCTTAGAGTCCCTAGGGTTGCCGAAAATGGGCATCCAGGCGAAACAAAACGCATTGTCCTAGAATTAAAATTATTAGCGGATGCCGGCTTAGTTGGATTCCCTTCCGTAGGTAAATCAACTTTCTTAAATGTCGTTAGCAAGGCTAATGTTCCTACAGCCGATTATCCTTTTACTACCTTAACCCCAAATCTAGGCGTAGTTACTCTTCCTGATAAAGAAAACCAATTTATCTTAGCGGATATGCCAGGATTAATCGAAGGTGCTTCAAAAGGAAAAGGATTAGGTTTTTCATTCCTTCGCCATATCGAAAGATGCAGAGTTTTAGTTCATATGGTCTCGATGTCTGGGGAAAGGGATCCTTATGATGATTACTGCAAGATTAATGAAGAACTAAAAGATTATGGGGCTTCTTTAGAAAGCCGTCCCCAAATTGTAGTAGCCACCAAGATGGATATGGATGGGGCAAGTGAAAGAAAGGCTATATTCGACAAGAAACTAGGCTTTGCTTCTTATCCATTGTCTTCTTTGACTCATGATGGGGTAAACCCATTAATCCAAAAGATATATGAAACTATCCAGAATACCCCTGAATTCCCATTATTTAAGAAAGAAGAAAATCCTGAATTCAAGCTATATGTTGCTAAAGAAGAGGAAGAACCGTTCATCATCAAGCGCCCAAGTGCTCATCTATTTGTCATTGAAGGCGAGAAGGTACTTAGCCAATATAATTTGATTAACCTTTCTACTGACCAAGGTGTTGCAAAACTCCTTTCCTATCTAACTAAAATAGGAATAGATGCCGCCTTAAAAGAAAAAGGTGCAGTTGAAGGCGATACAGTTAGAATAGGTGATTTTGAATTTGAGTATTCTGAATAACACTAGTTTGCTTTAATAATGTTATAATTGCCTTATGGGAAAATTTGACTTAGGCAAAACACTGATTCCATTAATATCTACTTTGATTTGTTTTGCCATTGTCTTACTTTATTTATTGAATCTATGATCTATTCACTACTAGGAAAAATAAGCGAAATTAAAGAAAAATTCGTCGTTATCGAAGTAAACGGGATCGGATATGAAGTATTCGTATCAAGGATTTCTGATTTTACTTTGGATAAAGAATGCAAGATATATACCCACGAGGTATTGACTCAAGATGACCATTATTTAGTTGGTTTCCTTACCAAACTAGAAAAGGAGGCCTTCTCTTCTTTGATTGAAGTGAAAGGAATTGGTCCTAAAACGGCAATTTCAGCCTTGTCTAAAACTAATCCAAATGATTTGTTTTTGGCTATTTCTAGCAATGATGTCGGCTACTTGAAGAAATTGCCTGGGATTGGTCCAAAAGCCGCGAGCCAGATTATCCTTGATTTGAAGGGCAAATTAATCGATAACGCGAAAGAAAAAGCACCTAATGCCTATGCTGAAGTTAGGGGTGCGCTTACCTCATTAGGATTTAAGAGTAAGGAAATAGATTCGATTATTGCTAAACTTCCAAAAGGGCTTAGCGATGAAGAAGCACTTCGTCAGGCATTAAAAGGATTACGTAAATGAAAGATTCAAGTAGATTGCTAGATGCTAGAAAAGAAGAAGAAGACATCACTAGCGAGCTTTCCTTACGTCCAAAGACCTTAAAGGAATATATTGGCCAAACCGAGATGAAAGATAACCTGAAAGTCTTCATGGGTGCGGCTAAGAAAAGGAAAGAAAGCCTTGACCATGTTCTTCTTTATGGCCCTCCAGGACTTGGGAAAACTACAATGGCCTATGTCATTGCTAATGAAATGGGTGGCAATATTAAGCTAATCAATGGACCTAGCATCGAGCGGCCAGGCGATTTAGCTGCCATTTTAAGCGAGATTGAGCCCGGTGATATCTTATTTATTGATGAAATACATAGATTATCCAGGGCAGTTGAAGAAGTCCTTTATGGGGCGATGGAAGATTTTAATCTTTCGATATTAGTTAACCAAAATGGATCTAGCCATGTATTAAATATGCCTCTTCCTCCATTTACCTTAGTAGGTGCGACCACTAGGGCTGGGGATTTATCATCTCCATTAAGGGCTAGGTTTGGGATTTCCATGAAGATAGATTTCTATAATGAAGAAGAACTAGAGCAAATAATAAAGAGGACATCGTTAGTACTAGCAACTCCAATCGATGATAAAGCCGCTAAATTAATAGCGACTAGAAGCAGGGGAACCCCTAGAATTGCCAATAGGTTATTCAAACGTGTTCGTGACTTTGCTAATTTCAAGGGACTAGATGAAATTAATCTAGAATTAACTAATGAGGCCCTTGATGCCTTGAAAATAGATTCACTTGGTCTAGATGAAGTTGATATCCGTTACCTAAATACGATTATCAAACGCTTCCATGGTGGACCTGTTGGATTAGAGGCAATAGCAACTTCAATTGGGGAAGAATTGACCAATCTAGAAGATGTTTATGAACCATATTTGTTATTAAGTGGATTAATAAATAGGACTCCAAGAGGGCGTGTTGCCACCGAAAAAGCCTATGCCCACCTTAAATTAGCCCATCAGAATACTCTTTTTTAAGGTTTTGGAATATATTTTATTGCTTGAAATTCCACTAAAGAGTATTCTTTAATACGGCACAGTGAATTATTGATGAATTATTTATAATTCAGTGAAGACTAGAGTAAAACAAGAGGAGAAAATATGCGTAGATATATATCTTACATTGCCATGTGTGCGACTCTATTAATCGGAATCGGAGCTTCCGTTTCCCCATTAATGAAAACGATGAATAGCGATTTAGCATACGCAGATGGCAAAACGCTTTATTTCAAGGCTAGCCATTATGAAGAAAATAGCGTTAATGGCAATTACCAAGATTTCTTGGCTGCCGAAGACATCAATGCTTCCGGGCAACCAGTAATCAATGATTTGGCAAATACAGTCAAGGCTAGGCTTGATAATTGGGGAATGAGCGAATATGAAGTCAAGGTACAAGGCTATGATACGATTGCCGTTTCGCTTCGTACAACTTCAAATTCGGAAACCCAATATTCCTACCTTGAGCAATATCTTTCCTTCTCTGGTGGTGATTATGAATTAGACGCTTCTGATACAACTCATGATGGTTATACTGACTCTGACTTATTGAAGACCATAATCGACAATCAAACAGCGACTATCGAAAATATCGACATGGGTTCTTATAAAGTCCCAGTAGTAGTTGTCCCGCTAAAAACTGGCGATGATTATAAAGAAGCCTTCACTAACTTACTAAAATATTGCAATGACAATACAAAAGCTGCCGAAACCGATTCTAGTGGAAACGAGACTAGTGCAGCCCAAAATACCTTATTAGTTGTCTGGGCCAATAGAAAAGAAGACGATACCTATGACAAAGCCGATAAGGATGTTAATGTCAAAAATAGAATCCTAACAGTTGAAGCCACGACTAATGATAATGCCGTCTGGTATCAATCTAGCGATACCGATAAGGAAACTCCATATCTACAATTGATTCCAACTAGCGAAGCAATTTCTAGCGATGGAAATTATAATCCGAGCAAGACAAAAGAAGCCTATGAAGCTGCTGTCTTCCTCCGCAATATGTTCAATGCCTCTAATTTAGGCGATTATAGGCTTACATTTACCTATTCTGAAAAAGCCAATGCGACTGTAGAAAATTTAATTAGCGTTGGTGATTATGCTATCTCTCCAGCCTTAAGCAAGACTCTTATTTCTACTATAATTGTCTTCGTCTTCCTTTGCATCTTGTTGGTGTTATTCGATAGAATCTTCGCTTTGGCTGAGATTACTTCCATTGCTTTATCTAGCTTTGGGGCATTTGGATTGTTCGTTGCCTTTGGTAGCCAATTCAATATTGCCGCCTTATTAGGAATTATGGCTACTGGTTTAGTTGCCTTATTTGGTGCCCTTATATACTCTTCTAGATTAAAAGATGAAATATATAAAGGAAGAACATTAAAGAAAGCGAGCCAAGAAGCTGCTAAAAAATCAGTACTTCCTGTTATTGATGCTGGCGTTGTCTCTATTATATTAGGTACATTTGTATATCTATTCGCCGGTGATTTGGCTTCCAAGTTTGGAGTTATGCTAGTTGGTGGTGGATTAATCGCTACCTTAGTTAACCTAGTCTTCTTAAGATTAGCAGGCTGGCTATTATGCACTGATAATTCAATGCAATCTAGCTTTGTAAAACAACTTAATATCAATGGTGAGAAGATCCCTGATTTAGTAAAAGAAGAAAAACAAACCTATTTCGGTCCATATCAAGATAAGGATTTCTCCAAAGGAAAGCTTTGGGTAGGAATCGTTACTAGCTTATTTGTCTTAGCTGGCATTGGAACTATGATAGGATTTGGCGTTAAGAATGGCGATGTCTATAATGATGCTGCCTATAAGCAAAGCCAAACCGTCCTTAGAATTGATGTAAGAAGCGAAAAGAGCGAATATATTACTGTTTCTAGTCTATCTGACGTAGCCCACCTATTTGGAAAAGACGCTACCGGAGATTCATATTTACTTGATTCCATCAAGATTGATGACAAGACTTTGATCGAATATGTATCTAATCCAAATGAAGATATCAAATTATCTGAAACCCCAAAAGCAATTTATGAAACTGCCGATGCTGGTACTGGTAAGACTTACTATTGGTTCTATTA
>JALEUF010000131.1 GCA_022781015.1 Caryophanales bacterium | reverse complement strand
TTACCATTTTCCTCGATTACAGAAAGTGCTTCATCATAATTTCCAGAATCGATTAAGTTGCGGATGTTATTTTGTCTTCCGTTAGGGATAATAAATAAGAAAGTTAGGAGTAATACTCCAGTCAAAACTAAAGATGAAGTGCCGGAAATAATAGATATTTTCTTGACTTTCTTTGCCTTTATAGCCTTAGCGCGTGCCTGTTCTTCTTTCTTTTTGGCTAATTCAGTTTCATAGTCTTTAATTATTCCTTCATACTTAACTAAAAGTTGATCAGAATCCTTATAACCAGGAATTGTTGCTAATTTTTCGCATGCCTTCTTGAGAGCCTGCATGTCAAAATAAGGATTTATTTCCCTATCAAATAGGCATGTTACATATATTGCTTCTTTTTTGGCTTCGGTTTTTAGTTTTTCGCATTCATCAACTTGGGCATCTGCATCTTGGAATTTCAAAATATCCATGAAGATTGCAATGGCTTCATCAAATGATCCGCTTTCTTTAAGGGCGATAGCCTTTGCATATTTGGCTTTGACAAGCAATTCATTGCATTCCGAGATTTGATATTCGCTATCTTTATAGTCTTTTATTTTCTCAAATGAGTCAATAGCAGTTTCGTATTGTTCGCCATTTTTTAATTCAATTGCCTTGACATAAATATCTTCTTTACCTAGATTTAGACATTCTAATGCTTGCTTAGAGGCATCTTTATATCCAGATATATTAGAAAAAATAGCTTCTGCTTCTGCATATTTTTTCTCATTTTTTAAATCAAGGGCAGAATTATATATGCCATTAAGTCTTTCTTCTTCATTACGATTCCTGATGAATTCATTTATAGAAGATAACCTGGCTTTTTCTTCTTGATCACCAAAATCATAGGCTTTCTTGAAATTGCCATTTGTTTCAATCGTATCGTCTAAGGTTTTTAGTTGTTCAAATGAAGTAAATTTAAGTTCAATCAATAACTTTAATAAATATGCCTGCGAATTGGTTGGATCATTATCTAGAACTCTTTCTAGAAGCTCATCGGCTTTTTCATAATTAGCGTCGCTAATAAGGATTTCAGCTCTTTTTAATAAGGCAGGAACATTGACATCAGTCTGGATAATTGTAGCTTCAGTATGGGCTATAGGAGCTTCGCTTCTACCCATGATTTTATCTATGCCTCTAAGAAGATCCTGCATGAAGCCAAGTTTACTCATGTCTTGTCCTTGGAAGGCAAGGAATTGCTCTGGCATCTCATAGGCATCCATATCCTTATAGCATGGGATTAAGTAATGATCTGGCCTAGTCTTCATCAAATCGATAAACCTAGACCACTCATTTTTAACCCATACAGCCTCGAAATATTCCTTTTTCGTACCGATGGCAAGCATAATCTTCGCACTATTCAAGGCAGCAAAAATATAAGGCTCATACATTGTACCAAGCTTATTTTCCAATGTGATTCTAGAAAAGAAGACTTTATATCCTTTATCTACTAGATTTGAATATATTTCTTGGGCCAAAACGGAATCTGGAGTCCTTTCCCCTGCATCAGAAGTTTCTTTATAGCAAATAAAAATATCGAAAGGCTCTTCTTTCTGCGAGATAGAGAGAATGTTCTTTTGAATGTTTGCAATTTGCTTAGCTTCATCTTGGTATTCTTCTTTTGCAACTACATCAGCGAAAGAAACCGCAGCAAGATAATCAGAATCCTTTAAAATAGAATCAAATGACATCCTGTGGATAGTTGGTATCTTCTTGTGGGTAAAAGGGTCATCAACGTATTCAATTCCATACTTACATAAACAAAGACCCCAATGTGCCTCCGGCTCATTAGGGAATATCGAAAGTATTGATTGATACGAAAGGATTGCCTTATCGAAGTCGCATGATGCCCTAAGTGAATTTGCTCTATTGAAGAGATTTTCTTTTCTTTCATCATCGGCATTAGCGACAGTCTGCTTAGATTGGCAGAACGCGCACGTAACTACCGTCTGTCCTTCAGACACGTCTAAAGGAGCCCCACACATCTTACATTTAAACTTAGCCATATTACCACCTCTATATGGCCGGCAAATACATTATTTTCCGGCTTTGCATAATACATTGCGTTCTAGCAATGCATTCTTTGTTTTTCCAATAGCAGCTCTTGCCCCTGCTTCTGAGCCGTCCTTAATAGATTCATCTAACTCTTGAAGCAATGAAAGGAGTTCACTTTCAGAATCAACTGTCTTTTCATTTGTGACAGGATCAGAGCCCAAAGCAATATCCAAAAGGTCTTCTAACGTCTTTTGGACACTTTCTATCTTATTGATTTTACTAAGAGCTTTTAATCTTGCTCTAAACTCATCCATGAATTTAGTATTTGCCCTATTTTCATGGTATTCTCTATTTCTTTCCTTGAAGAAGAATCCTTTGGCAATTTGGATGGACCCAAAGCCAATTACAAGACACTCAACTACTATAACAATCCAAAAAGGAACCACTACAAAAGCATTGGTTACAAAGAAAATAACAGTTACAAGTAATTGGATAAAATCAGTAAAAAATCCAAAATAGACAATTGGAAGGCCTAAAACCTTTTGATTAGGATTTTCTTCTAAAAACAATTCCGAAAGAACAAGAATCATTTCGGCAATTATTACAAATTCAGCACAACCATAAGCCGTAAAATGAGCGGCTAAATCAACTTTATTAAATGGAATTGCAAATGTAGCGACGTTAAGTAACGCTAGTAGAATTATAGAAATTACTATCGTAGATACAATGCCACTTTTGCTATTATTCTTTTTCATGGAAATTACCCCCTCTTAGCTCCGCAATTCTTGCAGAATTTTCCATCGTTTCCTTCTTGGCCACAATTTGGACAGGTCCAAGTTCCGCTTTCAGGTTTTTTAGCACCACAATTCTTGCAGAACTTGCCATCATTCCCGCCTTGTCCGCAATTTGGACAAGTCCAAGTTCCATTTGAAGTAGCCATAGCGCTTGGAGTTACATCATTCATAACTCCATTCATCATGCCAACAGTAGCCTTCCCAACCGAAACAGCAGCCCCAATACCAATGCCAGCCTGGACAACACCACTCATAGCAGATCCAATTCCAGAAGCGGCTCCACTGCCTTCATTATTGGCTATTGCAACACCGACTTCTCTTTGTGTCTCTTGGGCATATGTATAGCCTTGGGCTCTCATTGCATCAGCTTTTGCTAATCCTTCAGCCCTAGTTTTTTCAGCTTCTGCATAAGCCATCCTTCTAACAGCTTCTTCTTC